>DATCYC010000096.1:0-9863 GCA_036570525.1 Luteimonas sp. | reverse complement strand
GACCAGCCCGGGGTTGGTGGTGAACTTGCCGATCAGCGCGCCCGAGGGGCCCACGACCTGGATCAGCACCGGACGGAAATAGCCCGAGTCGGTGAGGCTGTCGCCGAAGAACACGGTGTTGCTGTAGGGGCTGTCGCCCTGTGCGAAGACGGGCGCGGCGGCCAGCGCCAGCGCGGCGGCGAGGGTATGACGGAGGGGACGGGACAGCAACGCCATGGAATTCTCCTGGGGAATGGGGCCGCCCGCGACGTACGGGGGCGGATGGTGGCGCATGTTTCCACGAACGCGGGATGCACTCAAGGTGCGACGCCGCATCCGGGTGCAGCGACCGCGGCAAGCGGCCACAATACGCACATGGACATCATCCTCAACGGGCAATCCCTGCCGCTGCCCGACCAGACCACCCTGGCGGCCCTGCTCGAGGCCCAGCACCTGGCGCAGCGCCGCGTCGCGGTCGAGATCAACGGCGAAATCATTCCGCGCAGCCTGCACGCCGAGCATGTGCTGGCCGCCGGCGACAAGGTCGAGATCGTGCATGCGCTGGGAGGTGGGTGAGCAGGCGCGCTTGCGAGGCACTGCCTCCGAATTCCCGGCGATCCCGTAGGAGCGCACTGGGGCGCGACCGCTTTACCGACCAAGACCGGTCGCGCCCCAGTGCGCTCCTGCGGCAATTGTGGCGGCGCCTCCACGACATCCGCCATCCCACGGCTTCCGCCACGCGCGCGCCATCCCCACCCCGCGCTGACCAGGCCCGGCGAAACCCCTGAATCACCCGCGCACTTGCGCGATAATCCGGCGATGGATACCCAAGCGCACGACGGCGACGCACTGGTCGTTGCCGGCAAGACCTATCGCTCCCGCCTGCTCACCGGCACCGGCAAGTTCAAGGACCTCGACGAAACCGGGGCCGCCACCGAGGCGGCAGGCTCGGAGATCGTCACCGTCGCCATCCGCCGCAGCAACATCGGCCAGAACCCCGGCGAGCCCAACCTGCTCGACGTGCTGCCGCCGGACCGCTACACCATCCTGCCCAACACCGCCGGCTGCTATACCGCCGAAGACGCGGTGCGCACCTGCCGGCTGGCGCGCGAGCTGCTCGACGGGCACACGCTGGTCAAGCTCGAGGTGCTGGGCGACCAGAAGACGCTGTTCCCCGACGTGGTGCAGACGTTGAAGGCCGCCGAGCAGCTGGTCGCCGACGGCTTCGACGTGATGGTCTACACCTCCGACGACCCGATCCTGGCCAAGCGCCTGGAGGAAATCGGCTGCGTGGCGGTGATGCCGCTGGCCGCGCCGATCGGCTCGGGCCTGGGCATACAGAACAAGTGGAACCTGGTCGAGATCGTCGAGAGCGCGAAAGTGCCGATCATCGTCGATGCCGGCGTCGGCACCGCCTCGGATGCGGCGATCGCGATGGAACTGGGCTGCGACGGCGTGCTGATGAATACCGCCATCGCCGGCGCCAGGGACCCGGTGCTGATGGCCCACGCGATGAAGCTGGCGATCGAAGCCGGCCGCGCGGCGTTCCGCGCCGGGCGCATCCCGCGCAAGCGCTACGCCAGCGCCTCGAGCCCGGTGGAAGGACTGATCGGGTGACAGCACACGCATCCGCAGGGCGGGTCTTGACCCGCCGCCCCGCGCCAGCACCCTCAGGCCACGGGCAATGGCGGGCCAAGGCCCGCCCTGCGGACTGGATGACGACCCGGACGATGGCGGCCGTGGCCGCCCCGGCCATTCGGGCCGGGGCGCGATGACCGATCCGTTCTCCAGCGAAGGCAGCAAGGCCCCGCCGAAACCGTTCACCGTCGAGGAAGGCCGGCGCCGGGTGCGCAGCTTCGTGCTGCGGCAGGGCCGGTTCACGCCGGCCCAGCAGCGCGCGTTCGACGATCTGTGGCCGCGCTTCGGGCTGGATTTCACCGGCGAGCCGCGCGATTTCGACGCGGTGTTCGGCCGCGATGCCAAACGCGTGCTGGAGATCGGCTTCGGCAACGGCGAGGCGCTGCGCTTTTCCGCCGCGCGCGACCGCGAGCGCGACCACATCGGCATCGAAGTCCATGCGCCTGGCGTCGGGCGCCTGCTCAATGCCCTGGACGAGGACGGCCTCGACCACGTGCGCCTCTACCACCACGATGCGGTCGAGGTGCTGGAACACGAGGTCGCCGACGGCGCGCTCGACGAGATCCGCATCTATTTCCCCGATCCCTGGCACAAGAAGCGCCACAACAAGCGCCGCCTGCTGCAACCCGCGTTCGCCGCGCTGCTCGTGAGGAAACTCGCCGCCGACGGCCGCCTGCACCTGGCCACCGACTGGCAGGACTACGCCGAACAGATGTGGGACGTGCTCGACGCCACGCCCGGGCTGCGCAACCGCGCCGGCCCGCGCGGCCACGTGCCGCGGCCCGAATGGCGGCCGCAGACGCATTTCGAAACCCGCGGCCAGCGACTGGGGCACGGAGTGTGGGATCTTCTGTATGACCGGGATCCGGGATTCGGGATTGGGGATTCGTAAAAGCATGGCCATCCCGATTTCCCGAGTCGTCGCCAGGATTCGCCGCACGGGCGTGGGCGACGGCATATTCCCGGAACCCGACGCGCACTTTTCCGAATCCCCAATCCCGAACCCCCAATCCCGGCCGTAATGGACACTGCCCTCACCCTCACCACGGACATGGCCCTCGTACTCGGCCTGGTCGTGCTGACCATGCTGCTGTTCCTGTTCGAGCGCGTGCGCGCGGACGTGGTGGCGCTGGTGGTGCTGGTGGTGCTCGGCCTGACCGGGCTGGTCGCGCCGGAGGACATCTTCAGCGGCTTCTCGTCGAACGCTGTGATGAATGTGATCGCGACGATGATCCTGGGCATGGGGCTGGACCGCACCGGCGCGCTCAATCGCCTGGCCGGCTGGCTGCTGCGGCGTTCGAACGGCGTCGAGCAGCGGCTGCTGCTGCTGTCTTCGGCGGTCGCCGGCCTCAATTCCTCGTTCATGCAGAACACCTCGGTGACCGCGCTTTACCTGCCGATCGTCTCGCGCCTGTCGGCGCGGACCGGCGTGAGCCTGTCGCGGCTGCTGATGCCGGTGTCGGCTGCGATCATCATGGGCGGTGGCCTGACCATGGTCGGCAACTCGCCGCTGATCCTGCTCAACGACCTGCTGGTCGCGGCCAACGCCAACCTGCCTTCGGGCGTGGGCACGCTGGAACCGCTGCAGATGTTCGCGCCGATGCCGATCGGCCTGGCGCTGCTGGTGGCGGCGCTGGCCTACTTCCACTTCTTCGGCAACCGGCAGCTGCGCGACGACACCGACAAGGGCGTGACACCGGCGCGTACGCAGAGCTATTTCGCCAAGTCCTACGGGATCGAGGGCGAGGTGTTCGAGCTCACCGTCAGCGCCGACAGCCCGCTGGTGGGCATGTCGCTCGGCGAGGCCGAGGCATTGCACGGCGCGCCGCTGCTGCTTGCCCTGAAGACCGGCAACGAGTCGCGGCTGGCGCCGCCCGGCGACGCGCGGATCTGGGTGGGCAGCGTGCTCGGCGCGATGGGCACGCGGCAGAAGGTGTCCGATTTCGCGCAGAACCAGTTCCTGCGCATGAGCACGCGCCTGCGCACCTTCGGCGACCTGTTCAATCCCAGCCGCGCCGGCATCTCCGAGGCGGTGGTGCCGCCGACGTCGAAGTTCATCGGCAAGACGCCGGCCGAACTGCACCTGCGCAAGTCCCACGGCATCAGCCTGCTGGCGATCAACCGCGACAAGGACGTGCTGCGCGAGAACGCGCGCAACGTGCCGCTGCGCGCCGGCGACATGCTGGTGCTGCACAGCATCTGGCAGGACCTGGCGCAGACCGCGGCCAGCCGCGACTTCGTCATCGTCACCGACTATCCGAAGGGCGAGCAGCGCCCGCACAAGTTCAAGATCGCGATGGTGATCTTCGCCGTCACCATGCTGATCGCGCTGTCGTCGAAGATCCCGACCTCGATCGCGCTGATGGCCGGCGTGGCCGGGATGCTGGTCAGCGGCGTGCTGAAGATGGACGAGGCCTATTCGGCGATCAACTGGAAGACCGTCTTCCTGATGGCCTGCCTGATCCCGCTGGGCTGGGCGATGGACTCCAGCGGCGCGGCGGCGTGGGTCGCCGGGCACAGCATCGAGCGCCTGCCCGACGGCCTGCCGGTGTGGGTGATCCAACTCGCCATGGCATTGCTGACCACGCTGTTCTCGCTGGTGATCAGCCACGTCGGCGCGACCATCGTGATGGTGCCGCTGGCGATCAACCTGGCGCTGGCGGTGGGCGGCAGTCCCACCGCGTTCGCGCTGATCGTGGCGATGTCGGCGTCGAACAACTTCATGACCGCGTCCAACCCGTCGATCTCGATGATCACCGGCCCGGCGGGCTACACCGCCAGGGACATGTGGCGCGTGGGCGGGCCGCTGTCGCTGGTGTACACCGCGATCGTGGTGTTGATGGTCAACCTGATGTTCTAGTATCCGGCCGGGAATCCCCCGCATCGCCGTAGGTCGGGGCTACGTCCCCGACGGCTCTTCGCCGCAAACCAGAAGCTTCCGCCTCCGCCGAAATCAAGAGCCGTCGGGGGCGTAGCCCCGACCTACGGGGCGTCGGGCTCTTTGCCGCGAATCAAAAGCCGTCGGGGCGTAGCCCCGACTACGTGAGGACGACGTCGTCGCCCTTGACCTCGACGGCGACCGCGCGGAGCGATTCGCCGCGGCAGGGGCCGGCGACGCAGACGCCGCCGGACAGTTCGAACGTCGCGCCGTGCACGGCGCAGACCAGGTGGCCTTCGCGGCTCTTGAGGAATTGCCCCGGCGCCCAGTCGAGGCGGCGGCCGGCGTGCGGGCAGATGTTGAGCCAGGCGCGGACGGCGTCGCTGTCGCGGTGCAGGATCAGCGATTCGGCGTCGCCGTCGATGGTCGCTTCGGCCTCGGCGAATCCACCGTCCTCGATCTGTGACAACGATGCCAGCGTGGCGCCGCTTTCATCAGGATTTAACAAACCCCTTACATCTTCGTGCATTGCGGACCCGATACTGCGACACCTGTTCACCATCGTACCGCTCCGGGCCCCATGTCAGTTCACGTCTTCCGCTCCTTCCACTCCCGTTTCTCCGGCGCCGGCCTGTCGGCCATGTTCGCGCCGCGCAAGCCGCGCCACCCGCTGCTGCGCGCGCTGCTGGGCGTGGTCGGGGTGCTGCTGCTGGTCGGGCTGCTGGTGGTCGGCCTGTTCGTGGGCGTGGCGATGCTCACCGGCGGCCTGGTGATGCGGCTGCTGCGCCAGCGCGGCAAGCCGATGGCCCAGGACCCCCGCGTGGTCGACGGTGAGTACCGCGTCGTGGACAAGACCGGCCAGCCGCTGCTGCGCTGAACCACCGGCCGCGCGATGATGGCGATCCGTCCCCGCCCGCGGCTTTCGACCCCATGACCGACCACGACGTGATTCCCGCGCCGCCGGCCCCACGCGTCCCGGTGCGCGGCGGCGGCACGTTCCCGGTGCGCAGGATCTACTGCGTCGGCCGCAACTTCGCCGACCATGCGAAGGAAATGGGGGCAACCGCTCCGGCATCGAAAGCCAAACGCGGCCAACCGGTGTTCTTCCTCAAACCCGCCGACGCCATCGTCACCGACGGCGTCGTGCCGTATCCGCCGGGCACGCAGGATCTGCATCATGAGGTCGAACTGGTCGTCGCACTGGGACGCGATGCCACACCCGGCGTGATCGCGCCAGCCGACGCGCAGGCGCTGGTGTTCGGCTACGGCATCGGCCTGGACCTGACCCGCCGCGACCTGCAGGCCGCAGCCAAGGCCAGGGGGCTGCCCTGGGACACCGGCAAGGCCTTCGACCATTCCGCGCCGCTCAGCGAACTGGTGCCTGCCGCCGATGTCGGCGGTCTCGCGGCACACACGGTGTCGCTGTCGGTCAACGGCAAGCGCCGCCAGCACGGCGCACTGACCGACCTGGTCTGGACGGTGCCGGACATCCTGCACGAACTGTCCAGACTGTACGTGCTGCGCGCCGGCGACCTGGTGTTCATGGGTACACCGGCCGGCGTCGGGCCGCTGCAGCCCGGTGACGCTTTCGTCGCCAGCCTCGACGGCGTGGTCACATTGCAGGGCAGCATCGCGCCGCCGACGGTGACGGAGTAGGCTTGGGCCGGGCGGATCCGATCAACTACGGGAGATGGCACATGGGGATGGTCAGCGAGTTCAAGGAATTCATCGCGCGCGGCAACGTGCTGGACCTGGCGGTCGCGGTGGTGATCGGCGCGGCATTCGGCAAGATCGTCACCGCCCTGGTCGACGGCATCATCATGCCGGTCGTGGGCATGGCGATGGGAGGCGCGGATTTTTCGCAGTTGTTCGTCGCACTCAACGGCGAGGATTACGCCAACCTGGCCGCGGCACAGGCCGCGGCGGCGCCGGTGGTCACCTACGGCGCGTTCATCCAGACCCTCATCGACTTCCTGCTGATCGCCTTCGTGATCTTCCTGATCATCAAGGCCTACAACCGCATGAGCAAGCCCGAAGAAGCCGCACCGGCGGCGCCTGCGGAGGAAGTACTGCTGCTGCGCGAGATCCGCGATTCGCTGAAGAAGTGACCGCGGCCGCCGGATCCACGGCGGCACGACCGGCGGCATGACTTGTGCCACAAGTCACGGAGCCGCGAGCCTGTCAGGCTCGCGGCTTCGTCTTTTTTCCCGCCGGAAACCACCATGCGCTTCGCACCTCTGCTGCTCGCCCTTGCCCTCGCGTTTCCAGTCGCAGCCGTACATGGCGAGACGCGAATTCCAGACGCGGCGCTCGCGAAGGCCGAGCAGCTGCGCGAACAGGCGCTGGCCAGCGACCTGGGCTGGAAGATCACCGAATCGCTGACCACCGAGGTCGGCCCGCGCCTGCCCGGCACCGAGGCCGACGCGCGCGCGGTGGCGTGGGCGAAGGCGAAATTCGAGGAACTGGGCTACGACAAGGTCTGGACCGAGCCGGTCACCTTCCCGAAGTGGGAGCGCCGCGGCGAAAGCGCCGAGGTGCTCGGCAAGCACGCGCAGCCGCTGGTGCTCACCGCGCTGGGCGGCAGCCCGGGCGGCACGGTCGAGGGCGAAGTGGTGCGCTTCGCCGACCTGGACGCGCTCAAGGCCGCACCGGACGGCTCGCTGGCCGGCAAGATCGCCTTCGTCGACTACCAGATGAAGCGGCGGCGCGACGGCGGCGACTACCGCAACGCCGGCGGCGTGCGCTGGGGCGGGCCGTCCGCCGCGATCCGCAAGGGCGCGAAGGCCTTCCTGATGCGCTCGGCCGGCACCGACAAGAGCCGCGCGCCGCACACCGGCAACACCGGCTTTGAAGACGGGCTGGAACCAATCCCGTCCGCCGCGCTGTCGACGATCGATGCCGACCAGCTCGCGCGCCTGGTCGCGCTGGGCCCGACCCGCGTGCGCGTCGCGCTCGACTGCGGTTTCGACGGCGAGTACACCTCGCAGAACGTGATCGGCGAGATCACCGGCAGCGAGCGCCCGGACGAAGTGGTCCTGCTCGCCGGCCACCTCGACTCCTGGGACCTGGGCACCGGCGCGATCGACGACGCCGCCGGCATCGCCATCACCATGGCCACCGGCGCGCTGCTCAAGCCGCTCGAGCCGAAGCGCACGATCCGCGTGGTTGCGTTCGCCAACGAGGAACAGGGCCTGTGGGGCGGTCGCGCCTACGCCGAGAAGCACGCCGATGAAGTGACGAAGCACGTGATCTCTGCCGAGAGCGACTTCGGCGCCGGAAGGATCTACGGCTTCGATTCCAGCGCGCATGCCAGCGAGAAGGCCGCCTTCGACAAGATCGCCTCCGCACTGGCGCCGCTGGGCATCGAAACGATGCCGGGCGAAGGCAGCCCCGAATCCGACATCGGCCCGATGACCCGCAACGGCATGGCCTGGGCCTGGCTCGGCCACGACGGCACCCACTACTTCGACCTGCACCACAACGCCGAGGACACCCTCGACAAGATCGACCCGGAGGCCCTGGCGCAGAACGTGGCCGCCTACACCGTGTTCACCTGGCTGGCCGCGCAGGCAGAGGGCGACTTCGGCAGCGCGCCAAAGGCGACGGAAGCCGAAGACTGACCCGACGACTAACCCGTAGCCCGGGTAAGGCCGCAGGCCGCACCCGGGACTCCGCGACGCTCGGCCCCGGGTGCGCTTCGCTTACCCGGGCTACATGGCTACATGGCGTTGGCTTTCGACACCACGGCCACGACGATGTCCGGTGCGCCTGCCGTGGACCCCGTGCCGCGCATCCAGCCGATCCAGCGACCGTCCTCGCGGTCGCGCATCGCCAGACCACGCACCGTACCGTCATCGTCGATCAGCAGCAGGCGATCGGCAGGCGCATCATGGAGGACGAAGCGCACCTTCCGGCCAGGCCCGCCATCGAGGCGGTTGTCGACGACCGCAACCTCAACCCCGCGCGCCTCCAGCAGATGCAGCGCATCCGCCCCTGGTTTGCGGCCGAGCCACCGGGTCTCCGGCCACGCGAACACGGCCACGCCCGCCTCGCGCGCTGGCGGCAACGCGGCTGCGAGATCCTCGAACACGGTTTCACCCAGCGGCAGGTCCGGCCCGACCACGCCGACCGCGGCGGCCAGCCCGGCCTGTTCGGCCACCGCCTGCATGTTGCCGCCGAGCCGGGCCATCCACAGCTGGCTGGGCAGCAGGGCGATCGCGACCAGCACGGTCGCCACCAGCATGCGCGCAGACCGGCGGGCCTGGGCGGCGGTCGCCAGCAGCAGCCCGCCCCAGAACAGGCTCGACCAGACCACGTAGCGCGGCGCCAGCAGCTGCTCCGGATGCGCGCTGAAGTAGTCCAGGCGCACCGTCGCGATCATCGCGCCGACCGCGGCCGCGAAGCACGCCAACCCGATCCCCGCCAGCACCGACGCAGTCACCGACCCGCGATCACGCCACGCGCACCAACCCAGCGCGGCCAGCCAACCGAGCCCCGCCAGGCCGAACAGAAGCTGCGGCCAGCGCGCCAGCAGCACGGACCCGAACGCGCCTTCATAGGCCTGCGCGACCGCCTGCGCCGGCACCCGCGCGGCGGCGACCGGCAGCTGGGAAGCGATCTGCGGATCCAGCAGCGGCCACGCGGCATACACGAACGGCCCGGACAGCCAGCGCAACAGCATGTCGCCCTGGCGCAGCGGCGCGAACGCGATCGATGCGCCGGTGCCGCCGTCCAGCCGCAGCAGCACGAGCGTGGCAGCCAGCCCCGCGGCGAGCACGGTCCATTGCCGCCACGGCGCGCGCCGCAGCAACAGCAGCGCGGCGAAGGCGACGAAGCAGGCGATGCCGCTACCGAACGAGAACGCCGCGGCCAGCCCGCACGCGGCTGCAAGCGCGGCATCGACGATGCCGCCGCGCCCGGTGCGCGCCTTCGACAGCGCATGCAATCCGATCGCGAGGAACAGCGTGACGCAGTACGCATGCACCGACTCGTTGCCGTGCGCCAGCGCGCGGATGTTGCCCAGCCAGGACACGCCCAGCACAAGGGCCAGCAGCGCCGCTGCCTTCGCCCGCGAATCGGCAATCCCGCGGATGCCCCGCGCGAACACCAGCACCGTGGCCAGCGCCAGCACGATGCCGACGACGACCTGCAGCCACTGCTGCGCGGCGAACGCGTGCAACTCGAGCACCCGCACCGCGTTGGGCAGCAGCTCGTGGTGGCCGTTGTCGGGCGCAAGGATGTCGTACGGGAACGGCGCCTGCAGGAAGTGGCCGAGGAAGCGCCAGGCATCCGCGTACGGGACGCGCGGCGACAGCCACCACATCGCGGCGACGCCGGCGAGCGCGTACAGCAGCGTCAGTGCGTGGGC
>DATCYC010000095.1:0-9132 GCA_036570525.1 Luteimonas sp. | reverse complement strand
CATGGACGTGATCGCCGACCTCGCCGCCGGCGACGCCTGCCAGACCGTGGTCGCCGCCATCGTCGGCGCCGCGGGACTGGACTCGACCCTTGCCGCCGCGCGCGCCGGCAAGCGCCTGCTGCTGGCCAACAAGGAATCGCTGGTGCTGGCCGGCGAGCTGCTGATGGCCGCTGCCCGCGACGGCGGCGCCTGCATCGTGCCGATCGACAGCGAGCACAACGCGATTTTCCAGTGCCTTGAAGGCCGGGATTCGGGATTCGGGATGACCAGCCATTCGGCTGTTGAAAGCCGGGATTCGGCAAAGCAGGTCGAGGGCGTGCGACGGATCGTGCTGACCGCTTCGGGCGGGCCGTTCCGCGGCCGCGATCGCGCGCAGCTGGCCGACGTGACCCCGGCGCAGGCGATCGCCCATCCCAAGTGGTCGATGGGGCCGAAGATCTCGGTCGACTCGGCCACGCTGATGAACAAGGGCCTGGAGGTGATCGAGGCCCACCACCTGTTCGGCCTGCCCGGCGCGCGCATCGACGTGCTGGTGCACCCGCAGAGCCTGGTGCATTCACTGGTGGAGTTCATCGACGGCTCCACCCTGGCGCAGCTCGGCCTGCCCGACATGCGCACAGCGCTGGCGGTGGGCTTCGGCTGGCCGCGGCGCCTCGAATCCGGGGTCGCCGGGCTGGACCTGCTGGCCCACGGGCGGCTGGACTTCGAAGCCCCGGACACCGACGCCTTCCCCTGCCTGCGCCTGGCCTACGCCGCGCTCGAGGCCGGCGGCACCGCGCCGGCAACCCTCAATGCGGCCAACGAAGTGGCGGTTTCATCGTTTCTTCAGGGGCGGATCGGTTTCCTGTCGGTTCCCGCCCTTGTCGAGGAGACGCTCGCGGCGCTGCCCGCGGCGCCCGCCGCTTCGCTGGAAGCGCTGCGCGACGCCGATGCGCGCGCGCGCGACCACGCCTTGCAGCTGTCCGCCCGCATGACCACCACGTGAGCACGCCTGCATGAGCCCGCCAGCATGAGCACCCTCATCGGATCCCTGTGGTGGTTCGTCATCAGCCTCGGGCTACTGGTGACCTTCCACGAGTTCGGCCACTACTGGGTCGCGCGCCGCAACGGGGTCAAGGTGCTGCGCTTCTCGGTCGGTTTCGGCCGCGCGCTGTGGTCGCGCCGCGGCCGCGACGGCACCGAGTACGTGATCGCGGCGATCCCGCTGGGCGGCTACGTCAAGATGCTCGACGAGCGCGAGGCCGACGTCGATCCGGCGGAAGTCGACCAGGCCTTCAACCGCAAGTCGGTCTGGCGCCGGATCGCGATCGTCGCCGCGGGCCCCGCCGCCAACCTGCTGCTGTGCGTGCTGCTGCTGTGGGCGATGTTCGTCGTCGGCCGTCCCGGCTACGCGCCGGTGGTGGGCCACGTGGACGGCATCGCCGCCGAATCGGGCCTGCGCCGCGGCGACACCGTGCTTGCCGTCGGCGACCGCGTCTTCCAGACCTGGGACGGCATGCAGATGGCGCTGCTGCCGCATGCGCTCGACCGCAAGGACGTGGACCTGCGCGTGCGCGACGCCGGCGGCCAGGACCGCGTGCGCGAGCTGGAGCTCTCCGCCCTGCCCGAGGGCCTGGACGAGCGCAGCGTGCTGTCCGGCATCGGCCTGACCGCGCGCCAGGCGCTGCTGCCGCCGGTGGTGGGCAAGGTCCGGCCCGACACCCCGGCCTGGAGCGTGCTGGCCGAGAACGACCGCATCACCGCCATCGACGGCCAGCCGGTCGGGTATTTCGACGACATCGGCCCGATGATCCAGGACCTCGGCGGACAGGGCGGCGAGGTGATGGTGGAAGTCGAGCGCGAGGGCCAGCGCCTGGCCCTGCCGATCACTCCCAGGCTGGCCTCGCAGGCCGGCCGCGGCGATTTCTGGATGCTCGGCATCGAGCCGGTCCGGCGCAGCGAGCTGCCGCCCAAGGACGCGGTCGAGCATTACGGCCCGCTGGCGGCGGTCCCGGCGGCGCTGCGCGAGATGCGCTACCAGACGGTGCAGCTGTTCGAAATGGTGGGCCGCGTGTTCTCCGGCCGCGTCTCGGTGCAGAACTCGGTGGCCGGCCCGATCACCATCGCCCGCGCCGCGAACGCCTACGCCCAGCAGGGCGTGGCCTGGTACCTGACCATCCTCGCGCTGCTGTCGCTGAGCCTGGGCATCCTCAACCTGCTGCCGATCCCGCTCTTGGACGGGGGTCACCTGTTGTATTACCTTATCGAGTTGGTCAAGGGCAGCCCGTTAAGCGAACGTGCGATGGCCGCGGGGCAGTATGTCGGCCTGGCCCTGCTGGCGGGACTCATGGGTCTGGCGTTCTACAACGACATCCTGAACAACTTCGTGCGGTAGCTGTCCAACCCGGCCCCGACCGCCCAGCGGCGTGGCCACGACTCCCACCTGGATCCGATTTGATGACGCGTACCCCCACCCGCCGCCTGCTTGTCCTTGCCCTCGCCACGGCCATCACGGCCCCCGCCGCCTGGGCACAGGAAACAGTCGATCCGCAGGCCGCGTTCGGCATCGCGCCTCCCCAGCCCGCCGCGAACGCCCTCGCGCCGGCTGTCAGACCCGACAGCAGCTTCACCGTCAGCGACATCCGCGTCGACGGCCTGCAGCGCATCGGCGCGGGCACCGTGTTCACCTACCTGCCGATCGAGCGCGGCGACAGCGTCAACCAGTCCGACATCGGGCAGGCGATCCGCGCGCTTTACAAGACCGGCTTCTTCGAGGACGTATCCATGGGCCGCCAGGGCGACATCCTGGTGGTGAACGTGGTCGAGCGCCCGTCGATCAACAAGCTGACGCTGACCGGCAACAAGGACATCCAGACCGATGAGCTGCTCAAGGGCCTGGCCGACATCGGCCTGTCCGAAGGCGAGACCTTCAACCGCCTCAGCCTCGACCGCGTCACCCAGGAGCTCACCCGCCAGTACAACAACCGCGGCAAGTACAACGTCGAGATCTCCCCCTCGGTGAGCAAGCTCGACCGCAACCGCGTCGACGTGACCCTGACGATCAAGGAAGGCAAGGCGGCCAAGATCCGCCACATCAACCTGATCGGCAACGAGAAGTTCGAGCAGGAAGACCTCACCGATTCGTGGGAGTCGGCCGAGAGCAACTGGCTCAGCTGGTACCGCCGCGACGACCAGTACTCGCGCGAGAAGCTCTCCGGCGACCTGGAAAAGCTCAACAACTACTACCTCGACCGCGGCTACGTCGACTTCAGCGTCGACAACACCCAGGTCGCGATCAGCCCCGACAAGCGCGACATGTTCCTGACCATGGGCGTGACCGAGGGCGAGATCTACAAGGTGTCGTCGGTGGAGCTCACCGGCGATACCGTCCTGCCGAAGGAAAGCGTGGAGCGGATGGTGCTGGTCAAGCCGGACCAGACCTTCTCGCGCGCACTGCTGGAGCTCACCTCCAACTCGATCGTCGCCACCCTGGGCAACATCGGCTACGCGTTCGCACAGGTGAACCCGATCCCCGACATCGACCGCGAGAACCGCACCGTCGCGATCCAGCTGCAGGTGGTGCCGGGCCCGCGCGTCAACGTGCGTCGCGTCGTGTTCAAGGGCAACACCCGCACCTCCGACGAGGTCATGCGCCGCGAGATGCGCCAGTTCGAGGGCGCGTGGTATTCGCAGGTGGCGATCGACCGCTCCAAGGTGCGTCTGCAGCGCCTGGGCTTCTTCGAGCCGGGCAGCGTCAACGTCCAGACCGAGCCGGTCCCGGGCACCGCCGACAAGGTCGACGTGGTCTTCAACGTCAAGGAAACCACCTCGGGCAGCTTCGTCTTCGGCCTGGGCTACTCGCAGCTGTCGGGCGTCACCACGTCGGTGCAGCTGTCGCAGAACAACTTCCTGGGCAGCGGCAACCGGGTGTCGGTCGAGGCCCAGCGCAACGTCTACCTGCAGCGCTACTCGTTCTCGTTCCTCAATCCGTACTTCACCGATGGCGGCCTGTCGCTGGGCTACAACCTGTGGTGGCGCGAGTTCGACAACTCCGAGTTCAACACCGCGCAGTATTCCTCCACCAGCGCCGCCGGGCAGATGGTGCTGGGCGTCCCGATCACCGAGTCGGACTCGGTCAGCGTGCTGTTCGGCATCGACCGCAACGAGATCAACACCTTCCGCGGCTTCACGCCCGACAGCATCGTCGACTACATCGACGCGCTGGATGCCAAGACGTTCCATTCCTGGCGCAGCGAGCTGGCCTGGGCGCGCGACACCCGCAACGACTTCCTGCAGCCGACCCGCGGCACCCTGCAGCGCGTCTCGCTGGAAACCACCCTGCCCGGCTCGACCGTGCAGTTCTACAAGCTCAACTACGAGTTCTCCAAGTACTGGCCGATCTCGCGCGCGCTGGTGCTCAACACGCGCTTCGACCTGGGCTACGGCGACAGCTACGGCTCCGACGCGGTACGCGTGTTCTGCCAGACCAACCCCGGCATGCCGCCGACGGCGCCTTCGGGGATGCAGATGGCTGCGGCACCCGCGGACTGCGCACCCGGATCCACGTACGACAAGACCCTGGTCGCGACCGGCCTGCCGTTCTTCGAGAACTTCTACGCCGGCGGAGCGCGCTCGGTGCGCGGCTTCCGCGACAACACACTGGGTCCGCGCGAGTCGGCTTCGCTGAGCACGTACATGCAGCCGCTGGGCGGCTCGCTGAAGACGGTGGGCTCGCTGGAAATGTTCTTCCCCACGCTGTTCGACAGCCCGGCCGCGCGCATTTCCGCGTTCGTCGACTTCGGCAATGTGTTCAAGGACGTCGACGCCTTCGATGCCGACGAGCTTCGCGTGTCCACCGGCATCGCGCTGATGTGGCGCGCGCCGGTCGGGCCGATCTCGATCAGCTACGCGTTCCCCCTGCGCAAGGGCGACGACGATGAACTCGAGCGCCTGCAGTTCACTTTCGGCGGCGCGTTCTAGCGCCGCGCCGGCGAGCAGCCCATGACCGGGCCGTCCTACTCCGCCGCCGAGATCGCCGCGCGCTTCGGGCTCGAACTTCGCGGCGACGGCGAAACCGGGATTTCCTCCGTGGCGACGCTGGCCCGCGCCGGCGCCGGCCAGCTCGCGTTCCTGGCCAACCCGCGTTACCGCAACCAGTTGTCCGAATCGGCGGCTTCGGCCGTGGTCATGCGCGCGGACGATGCGCAAGGCCATGCCGGCACGGCACTGGTTGCCGCCGATCCCTACGTCGCGTTCGCGAAGATCGCCGCGCTGTTCGATCCGCCGCCGCCGTTGCAGCCGGGCATCCATGCCAGCGCCGTGGTCGACCCGGGCGCGCGGATCGATCCGCAGGCGCAGGTCGGCCCGTTCGCCTGCATCGGCGCGCGCTCGCGCATCGCCGCCGGCGTCGTGGTCGGACCGGGCTGCGTGATCGGCGAGGACTGCGAAATCGGCGAAGGCAGCGTGCTGGTCGCGCGTGTCGCCCTGGTGCGCCGGGTGCGCCTGGGCAAACGCGTGCTGATCCATCCGGGCGCGGTGCTCGGCGCCGACGGCTTCGGCCTGGCGATGGACGCCGGCCGCTGGATCAAGGTGCCGCAGCAGGGCGGCGTGGTGGTCGGCGACGACTGCGAGATCGGTGCCAACACCACCATCGACCGCGGCGCGATCGAGGACACCGTGCTCGGCGAGGACGTGCGCTTGGACAACCAGATCCAGATCGGCCACAACGTGCGCATCGGCGCGCACACCGCGATGGCCGGCTGCGCGGCCGTGGCCGGCAGCGCCACCATCGGCAGCTACTGCCTGGTCGGCGGCGCGGCCGGCATCCTCGGACACCTGGAGATCTGCGACCGGGTGATGATCACCGCGATGAGCCTGGTCACCCACTCGATCCGCGAGCCGGGGGAGTATTCTTCCGGCACCCCGCTCATGCAAAACCGCGAGTGGCGCAAGAACGCCGCGCGCTTCAGGCAACTCGATACACTGGCGCGGCGGGTCAACGCCCGCGAGAAGACACCGCGCGACAAGGAGGATTGATGTCCGCACCCGTGACCATGCCGGTCGACATCGCCGAAATCTGGCGTATGTTGCCGCACCGCTACCCGTTCCTGCTGATCGATCGCGTCACCGAATTCGAGTCGGGCAAGCGCGTGCTCGGCTACAAGAACGTCAGCGCCAACGAGGCGTTCTTCCAGGGCCATTTCCCCGACAAGCCGGTGATGCCCGGCGTGCTGGTGATCGAGGCGCTGGCCCAGGCCGGCGGCATCCTCACCCAGCTCACCAGCGGCGGCAGCGCGGCGGGCCGGCTGTCGTACCTGGTCAAGATCGACAACGCCAAGTTCTCGCGCATGGTGGTGCCCGGCGACCGCCTCGACCTGGAGGTCACGATCAAGCGCGAAATCCGCAACATGACCCAGTACTGCGGCACGGCCAGCGTCGACGGCCAGCAGGTCGCCAGCGCCGACATCCTGTGTGCCGAGGTCAAGGTCTGACGTGGCGCAGGCGTCCATCCACGCCAGCGCGGTGGTCGATCCGTCGGCGCGGATCGGCAGCGGCGTCGAGGTCGGCGCGTTCACCTTCATCGGCGCCGACGTCGAGATCGGCGACGGCACCCGCGTCGGCCCGCACTGCAGCATCCACGGCCCGACCCGCATCGGCCGCGACAACCGCATCCACGGCCACGCCGCGATCGGCGGCGACCCGCAGGACAAGAAGTACGGCGGCGAACGCGTCGCGCTGGAGATCGGCGACGGCAACGTGATCCGCGAGTTCACCACCATCAACCGCGGCACCGGCGGTGGCGGCGGCACGACCCGCATCGGCGACGACAACTGGCTGCTGGCCTATACCCACGTCGCCCACGACTGCCAGGTCGGAAGCCACTGCGTGTTCTCCAACAACTCCACCCTCGCCGGGCACGTGGAGATCGGCGACTGGGTGATCATGGGCGGCTTCGCCGGCGTCCACCAGTTCTGCCGCATCGGCGCGCACGCCTTCATCGGCATGGGCGCGCTGGTCAACGGCGACGTGCCGCCGTACCTGCTGGTCGCCTCCGACGACTACGGCCGCCCGCGCGGGATCAACAGCGAGGGGCTCAAGCGCCGCGGCTTCGATGGCGACCGCATCGCCGCGATCAAGCGTGCCTACCGCGCCGTGTACGTCGCCGACGGCAGCCTCGCCGACGCCAGGCAGAAGCTCGCCGGCATGGCCAACGACAGCGCAGACGTGCGCGACTTCCTCGACTTCATCGAACGCGGCGAGCGGCCGTTGGCGCGTTGAGAGCCGGGATTCGGTATTCGGGATTGGGGATTCGCAAAAGCGGGGCTCGATGTCGGATACGGCACACGGCGCTCTGCGGCAGAATGTAGCGGCGCCCAGCGACCGTGGCCCTTGCCTTGCCGAATCCCGAATCCCGAATCCCGAATCCCGCGCCAAAGCGCATCGCGCTTTGCGCCGGCGAAGCCTCCGGCGACCTGCTCGGCGCGGGATTGATCGAACAGCTGCGCGCGCGTTTCCCGGACGCGCAGTTCGCCGGCATCGGCGGCGATGCGATGCGCGCGGCCGGCTTCGAGGCCTGGCACGACGCGCAGGAGCTGGCGGTGATGGGCTTCGCCGAGGTGCTGGCGCACCTGCCGCGGCTGCTGAAGCTGCGCCGCGGCTTCCGCCGGCGGGTACTGGACTGGAAGCCCGACGCCTTCATCGGCATCGACGCGCCGGACTTCAACCTGGGCGTGGAAAAATGGCTCAAGCAGCGCGGCGTGCGCACGGTGCACTACGTCAGCCCGTCAGTGTGGGCGTGGCGCGAGAAGCGCGCCGAAAAGATCGGCCAGAGCGCGGACCTGGTGCTGTGCCTGTTCCCGATGGAACCGCCGATCTATGCGCGCCACGACGTCGACGCGCGCTTCGTCGGCCATCCGCTCGCCGACGCGATGCCGCTGGAACCCGACCGCGCCGCCGCGCGCGCGCAGCTCGGCCTCGATGCCGACGCCCCCGTGCTCGCGCTGCTGCCCGGCTCGCGCCTGGGCGAGATTTCACGGCTGGGTGCGCCTTTCCTCGCCGCCGCCGCAAAGGTCGCGGGCGAGATCCCCGGCCTGCAGGCCGTGATCCCCGCCGCCAACGCGGCGTGCCGGCAGGCGCTCGAGAGCCTGCTTTCCGAATCCCCGGCGCTCGATCCCCGGCCCCTGCTCCTCGACGGCCAGGCGCGCACCGCGATGGTCGCCGCCGACGTGGTCCTGCTCGCCTCGGGCACCGCGACGCTCGAGGCCATGCTGGCCAAGCGGCCGATGGTGGTCGGCTATCGCATCGCGCCGCTCACGCACGCGATCGTCAAGGGCATGGGCATGCTCAAGGTCGACCGCTACGCGCTGCCGAACGTGCTCGCCGGCGCCGACCTCGCGCCGGAGCTGATGCAGGCGGACTGCACGCCGGACAAGCTCGCCGAGGCGGTGCTGGGCTGGTTCCGAAATCCCGACTCGGTGGCCTCGCTGCAGGCGTGCTATCGCGAGATCCACGAAGAGCTTCGCCAGGATGCGTCATCCCGCGCCGCGGACGCGGTGGCGGAACTGGTCGGGGACGTCCCCGGCGGCTGAAACCGCGGCCGCGGCCGCGGCATAATCACGCCATGCCCGCGCCCCCCGTCGAGTTGCCTCTCCCCGTTCCCGATGCCCCGCCCTTCGTCGCCGGCGTCGACGAGGCCGGCCGCGGCCCGCTCGCCGGGCCGGTGGTCGTGGCCGCGGTGGTGTTCGCGCCCGGGCGCACGCCGGTCAACGGCCTGGACGACTCCAAGCAGCTCACCGCCGCGCGCCGCGAGGCGCTGTACGCGCGCATCGTCGAGCGTGCACTGGCGTGGAAAATCGTCTTCGTCGAGGTGGAGGAGATCGACCGCGTCAATATCTTCCAGGCCACCATGCTCGGCATGCGGCGCGCGCTGGAGGGCGTGCTGCCGGCGCTCGAAACCCGGTCCTGCGTCGCCCGCATCGACGGCAACCACCTGCCGCGGCCGCTGCCCTGCCCCGCTGAAGCGTGGATCGGCGGCGACGCACGCGACCGTTCGATCATGGCCGCCTCGATCCTCGCCAAGGTCGCCCGCGACCGCTTCATGCGCGAGCTGCACGAGGCCTGGCCGCAGTACGGCTTCGACCTGCACAAGGGCTA
>DATCYC010000094.1:0-5469 GCA_036570525.1 Luteimonas sp. | reverse complement strand
AGGAGTGGAGCATGAGCATCTACACCGCATTGCTGTTCCAGCAGGGCTACATCCAGAACACCGAGCTGGCGCTCTCGCTGGCGGCCGACGATGTCGGAGAACGGAACGACGCCACCCCGCCGCCGGACGCTGCCGGCGGCGAACGCGACGCCGACTGCGGCCGCCATCCGCGGCCGTTCCGGCACGGCGCCATCGCCTCGATCTGCTCGGTGGCGCTGTCGCCGTTCCGTTGATCCCACGGCGGGGAGGCGCCCGCCCGCCGCGGTCCTGCCAGCCTAGCCCAAGGTCTCCAGCGTGGCGTTGAGCGTGGTGCTCGGGCGCATCGCTGCGCCGGCCCTGGCCGGGTCGGGGCGGTAGTAGCCGCCGATGTCGACCGGCTTGCCCTGCACGGCGACCAGCTCCTCGACGATCTTCGCTTCGTTGTCCGCCAGCGCGGCGGCCAGAGGGGCGAATGTCGCCTTCAGGCTGGCGTCGGCGTCCTGCGCGGCCAGCGCCTGCGCCCAGTACAGCGCGAGGTAGTAGTGGCTGCCGCGGTTGTCGATGCCGCCAAGCCTGCGCGTGGGCGACTTGTCGTTGTCGAGGAACTTCGCGTTGGCCGCGTCGAGCGCGTCGGCCAGCACCTTCGCGCGCTTGTTGCCGGTGGTTTCGGACAGGTGTTCGAGCGAGGCGGCCAGCGCCAGGAACTCGCCCAGCGAATCCCAGCGCAGATAGTTTTCGGCCGTGAACTGCTGCACGTGCTTGGGCGCCGAGCCGCCGGCGCCGGTCTCGAACAGGCCGCCGCCGGCCATCAACGGCACGATCGACAGCATCTTGGCGCTGGTGCCCAGCTCCATGATCGGGAACAGGTCGGTGAGGTAGTCGCGAAGCACGTTGCCAGTGACGCTGATCGTGTCCTCGCCGCGGCGGATGCGTTCGAGCGACATCGCCATCGCCTCGACCGGCGCCAGGATGCGGATGTCCAGGCCCTCGGTGTCATGGTCCTTCAGGTAATCCTCGACCTTGCGCGCCACGTTGGCGTCGTGCGCGCGCTGCGGGTCGAGCCAGAACACCGCCGGCGTGCCGCTCAGGCGCGCGCGGTTGACCGCGAGCTTCACCCAGTCCCGGATCGGCGCGTCTCGGGTACAGCACATGCGCCAGATGTCGCCGGCGTGCACCTCGTGCGTCATCAGCGCGTTGCCGGCTTCGTCGAGCACGCGCACGGTGCCGTCGGCGGGGATGCGGAAGGTCTTGTCGTGGCTGCCGTATTCCTCGGCCTTCTGCGCCATCAGGCCGACGTTGGGCACGCTGCCCATGGTCGACGGGTCGAACGCGCCGTTGGCCTTGCAGTCGGCGACCACCGTCTGGTAGATGCCGGCGTAGCTGCGGTCGGGGATCAGCGCCTTGGTGTCCTGCAGCTCGCCGGCCGCATTCCACATGCGGCCCGAGTCGCGGATCATCGCCGGCATCGAGGCGTCGACGATGATGTCGCTGGGCACGTGCAGGTTGGTGATGCCCTTGTCGGAGTTCACCATCGCAAGGCCCGGGCGCTGCCCGTACAGCGCGTCGATCTCCGCCGTGACCTGCGCGGCGACGTCCGCGGGCATCGACGGCAGGCGTGCGTACAGGTCGCCGATGCCGTTGTTGGAGTCGAAGCCGGCTTCGTCCAGCGCGGCGCGATGCTTGTCCAGCACCGGCTTGTAGAACGCCTCGACCGCGATGCCGAACATGATCGGGTCGGAGACCTTCATCATGGTCGCCTTCAGGTGCAGCGAGAACAGCACGCCCTGCGCGCGCGCGTCGTCGATCTGTTCGCCGACGAAGCGCGACAGCGCGGACGCGTCCATCACCGCCGCGTCGATCAGCTCGCCGGCCTGCACCGCGATGCCGGTCCTGAGCATGTGGCGGCGGCCGTCGCGGCCCTCCAGCTCGATGCGCACGTTGCCCGGCTGCGCGATTTCCACCGACTGCTCGCTGCCGTAGAAGTCGCCGCCGTCCATGTGCGCGACGTGCGTCTTCGAGTCGGGCTCCCACTTGCCCATGCGGTGCGGGTGCTTGCGCGCATAGGCCTTCACCGAGGCCGGCGCGCGGCGGTCGGAGTTGCCCTCGCGCAGCACCGGGTTGACCGCGCTGCCCTTGACCTTGTCGTAGCGCGACTTGGTCTCGCGCTCGGACTCGTCGCGCGGTTCGTCGGGATAGGCCGGCAACGCGAAGCCCTGCGCCTGCAGTTCCTTGATCGCGGTCTTCAGCTGCGGCACCGAGGCGCTGATGTTGGGCAGCTTGATGATGTTGGCTTCGGGCGTCTTGGCCAGTTCGCCCAGCTCGGCCAGGTCGTCGGGCACGCGCTGGTCTTCGCGCAGCGCCTCGGGGAACTGCGACAGGAGGCGCGCGGCCAGCGAGATGTCGCGGGTATCCACGGCGATGCCGGCGGTGGCGGCGTAGGCCTGCACGACGGGAAGCAGCGACTGGGTCGCCAGCCACGGGGCTTCGTCGGTCAGGGTGTAGAGGATCTTCGGGGTCTCGGACATGGCGTGTCGGGCTCGCTGCGTAGTTTGCGGGACGGAGCGGGCGGCGATGCAGGGGCATCGCTTCCGCGAAAGGTCGGCGCGGAAGCGCGCGAACCGGGCCCGCCATTGTCGCCCGTGCCCACGATGCGGGCAAAGCGCGGCGGCGGATCGCTGCGTCGCATTCGCTGGCGGGCGAAAAGCCGCGAAAACGAAATGCCGTAGGTCGGCGCTATGCCCCCGACGCCTGCGTACTGAAAGCAGGCCCGATGACTCGTCCGGCATCGACCAGCGTCGCGAAGAGGGTTGACGGGCTGGTCCGATTGCACGCCCCGTCGCGACCTGACGGGCCCGACGCGGCCGGCAGGCCTTCGGGGCGAATGTCCCCCGGCATCCGCCTGCGGCGAATGCCTCCTCCTTGATTTCGCCCCGAAGGCCTGCCGGCCGCGTCGGGCTGCGGATCGCAGACTTGCCGGAAAGCCAAGCTCCCCGCTTTTGTGCTGTGGGTTGCCACGCCAGCTAGACGCGGGTGCGAATGTCCTTGGGGGCGAAATAAAGGAGGAGGCGTCGGCCGCAGGCCGGCGCCGGGGGACATTCGCCCCCAAGGGCATTCGCAACCGGCGCCCTCGCCAACGGACGCAGCGCGCCTCGCTCGAGCGGGAGAAGTGCAAGAAAAAGCCCGCGCAGGGCGCGGGCGTAGAAGTGTTGCCGGGATGAATTACCGGCAAACGCATCCGCGCCGTGCGCGGATGCGCCGATGCGTCACTTCACCGAGAAGTCCTTGCTCTGCACCACGTTGCCGTCCAGCGAGATCTCGACCTTGTAGCTGCCGGCCGGGAAGCCGTCGGGCTTGGCGATGTGGAACTCGGTGTTGCCGGCGCCGGTCAGGTTGACCGACTTGCTTTCCTCATTGACGACCTGGCCGTCCTCGAACGTCCACGTCGCCTTCAGGGTGCCGGGTACGCTGGCGGCCGGGTCGCTGGTGTTGGTCGAAACCGAGGCGTAGATGGTGTCGCTCGGCGCGAAGGTGGTCGACGGCGCGCCGACCTTCATGTCGGCGCCGATGGTGTTGCCCAGGTCGACCGCGGTGACCGAGGCCGAGCTGGCCGGCGCGGGCGCCGGTTCCGGCATCGGCGCGGGCACCGGCTCGGTGGTCGCCGGCGGCGTTGTCATCGCCGCCTCGTCCTGGTCCTTCTTGCAGCCGGCCAGCGCCAGCGTACCGAGCAGGGCGGCGGCGATCGCGATATTGAGCGTCTTGCGTGTCATGGAGTGTCTCCGTGATGGGAAAGGGAATGCGTCGCGCGCCGGTCAGTCGGCCTGCGGCGGGATCTTCAGCACCTGGCCGGGCTGGATCAGGTCGGGATTGTCGAGCTGGTCGCGGTTGGCCTCGAAGATCCGGTTCCATGCGCTCGCCTTGCCGTAGAACTGCTTGGCGACGTGCGACAGCGTGTCGCCCCTTTGCACGGTGTAGGTCTGCTCACCGATGGATTCCTCGGTGCTGCCCGAGCCGCTCTGCACGTTGCTGAAATCGGCCTTGGGCGCGTCGGCTTCGGTGCTGCTGGAGCCGCTTTGCACGTTGGAGAAATCGGCCTTCTTGTCGCCACCGCCGGGTGCCAGCGACAGCGAATCGGGATCGTTGGGGTTCTTGGGGTTGCTCATCGGGGCCTCCTGTGCCGCGTTTGCGGTCGGCAGCGTCCCACGGCGACTGTTAAGAAAATATCGCGCCGCGCCCAAGCATGAACTCCCCGTTCATTGCCGAAGGTCCCGCTCCGCGGCGGGCATGGCGGTCCCCGGCAGCACGCGCAAGGGGTTGATGTCGAGGCCGCCGCGGCGCGTGTAGCGCGCTTCCACCGCCAGCGCTTCGGGCCGGCAGCGGGCCAGCACGTCGACGAAGATGCGCTCGACGCACTGTTCATGGAACCCGGCGTGCTCGCGGAACGAGACCAGGTAGCGCAGCAGCCCGGCACGGTCGATGCGCGGGCCGCGGTAGGCGAGGCGCACGCTGGCCCAGTCCGGCTGGCCGGTGACCGGGCAGTTGGACTTGAGCAGGTCCGAGCGCAGGGTTTCGTCGGCGATGTCGTCGGCGTCGGCAGCCAGGAACTCCGGCCGCGGCGCGTCGTAGGCGTCGCAGTCGACCTCGATCGCATCGATCGACGTCGCGGGGTCGTCCGCGGCCATCGGCGGCAGCCCGAACGCGACCCCGACCGTCGCGCCGGCGGCCCGCGACAGGTCGCCGGCGATGCGCTCGCGCACCGCTTCGGCGGCGTCGAAGCGCTCGGCGTTGAGCGAGTTGAGGTAGAGCTTGAGCGACTTCGACTCGACCAGCTGCGGCGAGTGCGCCAGCACGGTGATCGTGGCGGTGGCGACGGCGGGCTTGCCGCGCGCATCGAGCCAGCCCAGCTCGTAGGCGTGCCAGCGATCCGTTCCCTCGAAGGGCAGGGCGCCGCCGACGCCGAGCTCGGCGCGGCCGTGCGCGCGCGCGATCGGGAACAGCAGGCCCGGGTCGTAGCCGCGTGGATAGTCGACCGCGCGGCCGAGCGGGAGGTCATGGGAAGCCATGTGCGGATTCTACTTGGCGGGCTGTGATCAGGCTCGGCGTGGCCGGGCCCGATCGCGGCCGGACGTCCTGCACGAATGCCGCCGCAGGGACATTCCGCCGCAGGGACATTCCACCGCAGGAAACGGAGTTCGCACGCGGCGGTCGCCGGCGATCCTGCCGCTTTCCACGCGGAATGACGACCATGCTGACCCTGTACGACTACCTGCCCTCGCAGAACGCCTGGAAGGTGCGCCAGCTGCTGCACCACCTCGGGCTGCCGCATCGCACCGAGCACGTGGGCATCTTCGAGGGCGAGGGCCGGCGCGAGTCGTTCCTGCGCATCAGCCCGGCCGGCACGGTGCCGGCGATCGAGCTCGACGACGGTCGCGTGCTGGCCGAGTCGAACGCGATCCTGTGCTTCCTCGCCGACGGCACGCCGTACCTGCCCGG
>DATCYC010000093.1:0-11959 GCA_036570525.1 Luteimonas sp. | reverse complement strand
CCGGCGCGGTTCTTCATTTCCTCGACGCGCGAGATCACCGCCCGCGCGTCCGGCAACAGGCTGCGCCCCGCCGCGCTGAGCTGCGCCTTGCGCGTGTTGCGCTCGAACAGTTCGACATCGAACGCGCTTTCCAGCGCCTTGACCGCATGGCTGATGGCCGACTGCGCGCGTCCGAGTTTTCGCGCCGCACCCGAGAAGCTTCCCTGGTCGCATACCGCAACGAACGCACGCAGCTGGTTGATGGTGACGTTGTCGAGCACCGATATCCAGAAAATAGATCGTATCCAGCGATATTTCGTCAATTGCATTGATGCGTCAAGCGACCCAGATCGGTCGGGCAGCCGGCTCGAACGGCCGGCCCGTTCAATCCCCGCACTGAAAAGGATCATCGTCATGAGCTACGCAATCATCGGTTTCGGCTCCATAGGCCAGGCCCTCGCCGGCGCTTTCGCCCGCAACAACATCGAAGTCACCGTCGCCAGCCGGCGCCCGCCCGAAGCACTGTTGCCACAGGCGCAGGCGATCGGACCCAAGGTCATCCCCCGGACGCTGCAGGAAGCAGCCAAGGCGGACGTGATCATCCTGGCGGTCCTGTACCAGGGACACCGGGACATCGCCAAGCTTCTTCCGGATTGGCAGGGCAAGACGATCATCGACGCGATGAACACGAACGACCCCGTCGAGGATCTCGACGGCCTCCCGTCCACGGCTTTCGCCGCCAAGTCCTTCCCGGGCGCCAGGTTCGTGAAGGGCTTCAATCACCTGCTTGCACGCACCCTGGCCACCGACCCGAACGTGGAGGGCGGCCACCGCGTCGTGTTCCTGTCGAGCGACGACGAAGCTGCCGCAGCGCGGGTCGCGGACCTTGCCAAGCGACTCGGTTTCGCGCCCGTGAACCTCGGCAAGCTCGAAGAGGGCGGCACGCTGGTGCAGGCGCGGCGCAAGACCTGGGGCCCGCTGATTTTCCAGGACCTGTTCAAGAAGGAGCCGTGAGCGATGCATGGCCGTCACGGCGATTCGTGATCGGCCCGCGGCGTGAATCACTGCTCCACAAAGTACCGACTCCCCCAACGAAGGAACCATGAAATGACCACGAAAAAGCTCAATGGGAAAACCGCCGTGATTACCGGCGGCGCCACCGGCATCGGCATCGCGGCGGCAAAACGCTTCATCGAGGACGGCGCATTCGTCTTCATCTTCGGCCGCCGACAGGAAGCGCTCGACGCGGCCCTGGCCGAACTCGGACCCAATGCCCGCGCGGTACGGGGCTCGATTTCCGACCCGGCCGACCTCGACCGGCTTTACGCGCAGGTGAAGGCCGAGCGCGGAACCCTCGACATCGTCTTCGCCAATGCCGGGACGGGAGGCGTGCTGCCGCTGGGCGAGATTACCGTCGAGCAGATCGACGACACCTTCGACACCAACGTGAAGGGCACGATCTTCACGGTCCAGAAGGCGCTGCCGCTGATGGGCCAAGGCGGCTCGATCATCCTGACCGGATCGAGCGCCGGCACCACCGGCGCGCCGGCATTCAGCGTCTACAGCGCGAGCAAGGCCGCGGTACGCAACCTCGCGCGGAGCTGGGCGGAGGACCTGAAGGGCACTGGCATCCGGGTCAACGTGCTGTCGCCCGGGCCGACGGCGACCGAACTGGCGAAGGCCGCGGTAGGCGAGGAAGGCCTGAAGGTGTTCGCCTCGATGAATCCGCTCCGGCGCATGGCCGAACCGACGGAAGTCGCGGCGGGGGCGGCCTTCCTCGCGTCGAATGACAGCAGCTTCATGACCGCCAGCGAGCTCGCGGTGGACGGTGGCCTGGCGCAGATCTGACGGGCGGCGCTTCGCCAGGCCGTCTCCGAGGCCAGCCCAGGTTCGGACCGTAAGCACAGGTCGGCAGGAAGCAAGGGGGGGCTGCGGTAGCGACCCTTGCTTTCATGGGAACGGCCATGGCCGCGATTGCCTTTCACGGCAACGGCATCGCGGCCATGGCCGCTCCCACAGGGCGGACAGGGGACAAGGGCACTTGATCGGAGTGCGGGTGACGCCGGCACGCGCGCTCCGGTCATCTGGCGTGCTGTCGGCTATGGGGACTGTTTGCCCGCCAGGGAAGGCGTTGCACTTGCCGCTTCTGCCGCCGCTTCCGCTGCCGACTGCCGGGAGCGCGAGTTGTCGTCGCTTAGCGCGCGCATGTAGTTCTCTTCGACTCGCAGGCTTTCGACAAGGAAGTCGACGAAAGCGCGCACTTTCGGCGACTGCACTTCTCCGCGCGGGAAGAGCGCGTGGAGTTCGACGTCCGGGCCGCACCAGCCGGCCAGCGCCCGCTGCACCAGGCCCCGCTCGACGTAGGCCCGCACCATCACATCACTGGTCAGCATGATGCCCTCGCCGTCCAGCAGCACGGTGCGCAGCGTGCCAGGGTCGTTCGAGACCATCACCGGCTCGATCCGGAAGTCGCGCGGCTTGCCGTCGCCTTCGCCCAGCGTCCAGGCGAAGGTGCTGGCGCTGCGGTGGTTGGTCTGCGCCAGTGCGCGATGGTGGACCAGGTCGTCAGGATGAAGCGGCTCGCCGAACCGCTCGACGTAGCTCGGCGTCGCGTAGACCGCGGTATGGAGCACGCTGAGCCTGCGCGCCGCCAGGTTTGAATCCGCCAGCGTGCCCACGCGCATCGCCACGTCGATCTCGCCGGCAATGATGTCGAGATTGTCATTGCTCAACAGAAGTTCCACGCGAACTTCCGGATGGCGCGCGTGGAATTCGCCGAGCAAGGGCGCGATCCAGAAGTTGCCCACCGCGTGCGTTGCGGTAACGCGCAACCAGCCTCGCGGTCCACCCTGCAGCTCGCCTACCGCACTTTCCGCCTCGTCGAGATCGCGCGCAATGCGCTGGCAATGCTTGAAATAGATGTTGCCGGCCTCGGTCAATCCGAGCTTGCGGGTTGTGCGGTGCAACAGCTGTGCGCCCAGTCGCTCTTCCAGCTCATGCACCTTGCGGCTGACCGTGGTCTTGGGCAGGTGCAGCGTGCGGGCAGCGGCAGTGAAGCTGCCCAGCTCGACAACCTTGACGAACACCAAGGTGTCATTGAGATCACGGCTCATGAGGCCTCCCGACGATTTTCCCGCTGGCGGGATAGTTATAACCCCGATTGCCGACTAATCAGATGCCGGCGGCGGGACTAGATTGGGCACATCACCTGCAAGGAGCCCTGATGCTATCCATCGGCGGCATCGACGCGGAGGCCGCCGTGGAGCTGCGGATCCCGACTCCATGCATCCGAAGACGTAATCGCATGGTTCAAAGGAGGGCCGTGGAATGAATGACCAGCTGGAGATCACCTCCAGGGAACGGACTACTTTCACCCGCAGGGAATTCGTCGCCGGCGCAGCGGGAGCGATGGCAGTCAGTCTCATCCCGGCCGTCGCGCGAGCTGGCGCCGGCAAACCATCAACTGGAGATATCACTATGAGCAGAGGCTACATCAAGACGAAGGATGGCGTGGACATCTTCTACAAGGATTGGGGCCCGAAGAGCGCACAACCGATTGTGTTCCACCATGGATGGCCACTTTCATCGGACGACTGGGATGCACAGATGCTCTTCTTCCATTCGCATGGATATCGTGTCGTTGCGCACGATCGGCGTGGCCACGGACGCTCCGCACAGGTGGATTGGGGCCACGACATGGATCACTACGCAGAGGATGCCTCGGCCGTGGCTGAGGCTCTCGACCTTCGCAACGCGGTCCACATCGGTCATTCGACCGGCGGAGGCCAGGTGGCGCGCTACGTCGCAAGGCATGGGCAACCACAAGGACGCGTTTCCAAAGCGATTCTGGTAGCGGCCGTACCGCCGATAATGGTCAAGGGCGACGCCAATCCGGACGGCACTCCGGTTTCCGTGTTCGACGGATTCCGAACCGCACTTGCTGCCAATCGCGCAGAGTTTTTCCTGGCTGTCGCGTCGGGGCCATTCTATGGGTTCAACCGGCCGGGAGCGAAAGTCTCGCAGGCAACCATCGAGAACTGGTGGCGCCAGGGAATGATGGGAAGCGCATTGGCACATTATGAAGGCATCAAGGCATTCTCCGAGACGGACCAGGCGGAAGACCTGCGGTCGATTACGGTCCCGACGCTCGTCATGCAAGGCGACGACGACCAGGTCGTTCCTTACGCAGGCGCCGCGCTGAAGCAGGTTGAGTTGCTTACGAACGGGACGCTGAAGATCTACAAGGGATATCCCCATGGAATGCTCACCACCCATGCGGACGAACTCAATGCGGACCTGCTCGAATTCGTGCGTTCTTGAACCATGGCCTGATGGTGTCAGGAGAACGGATCCTGGAAGAAGTGCAAGGATTTCGATGAGCGCCCAAGAGAATGTCCAGGTCGTGAAGGATTTTTTTGCGGCACTCCGCCGCGGCGACAGGCCAGGTGCACTGGCGCTGTGTGACGAAGATATCGAGTGGATCATTCCGGGCCAGGACTGGCCGCTGGCCGGCACGCGCCGCGGGCACGCGGGGTTGGAGGATCATTTCCAGAAAGCTTCCGAAACCGTGGAAACCTCGTTCATGGAGCCCCGCGAATTCGTGGCGCAGGCAGACCGCGTGCTGGTCGTCGGCTTCGCCAGCGGCAAGATCAAGGCCACGGGCAAGTCGTTCGAGGACAACTGGATCTTCGCCATCACTGTCCGTGATGGCAGGCTGGCGAGCATCCGGGAGTACATCGACACGCAGGCACTGGCGCGAGCCTCGCAGATGGCGTCCTGATCGGCCTGGCGCTGGCCATCCGCACCCATGATTCCCGACCGCAACGGAGGTCCCGATGTACAACCAATCCAGGCAATCCGGGTTGATCCGGTTCGCACGAGTCGATGCCGGCTCCACCGTCATCGACGTCTACCCGGGTGACGGCGACTGGACCCGAATTTTCTCCGACGCCGCGGGACCAGAAGGACGGATCTACAGCTTCGTGCCGGCAGAAGTCGCCCACTTCAACAACGATCCAGTCGGTCGCATGCGGACGCTTGCGAAGGAGCCGGGGCGGGAGAACGTCGAAGCTGTCTCAGCAGACCTCTTGGCGCTGCCCGAGGTCACGCAGCCAGCGGATGTCCTGTGGCTGCATCTGTTCTACCACGATCTCCACACCGCGCTGATCCGGGCCAGAGGCGCGACGGCTGCCGACTTCAATCGCGCCGTGTACGAGCTGCTCAAGCCCGGCGGGTCCTACGTCATCGTCGACCACGCCGCCGCAGCAGGGACGGGCACGGGCGACACCCAGTCTCTGCACCGGATCGACCCTGCTTCCGTCCGCGAGGAGGTGGAGGCGGCGGGCTTCGTACTGGACGCGCAAAGCCCCATGCTCGCGAACAAGGACGATCCGCACGCGGTCAAGGTGTTCGACCCCTCGATCAAGGGCAAGACCGATCGTTTCGCCTACCGGTTCGTGAAGCCCTGACGATTGCAGGGCCGTAGGCTGGGTTGGCTTCACCAACCCGGCGTTCGCATCAGGTTTCGCGGAGGGCTGGGTTGGTGAAGCCAACCCAGCCTACGAAGCCAACCCAGCCTACGTGGTCTCCTGGCGACGCCGCACCACACGCCGCCCCATCACCCAAGACTCAGCCGCAACGCCAGCGCCGCCAAGGTGGCGAGCAGTACGGGCAGCGTCAGCACCACGCCGACCTTGAAGTAGTAGCCCCAGGTGATCCTGACGTTCTTGCGTGCCAGCACGTGCAGCCAGAGCAGCGTGGCCAGGCTGCCGATCGGGGTGAACTTCGGCCCGAGGTCGCTGCCGATGACGTTGGCATGGATCATCGCCTCGCGCACGATGCCTTCCGCCTGGCTGGCATCGATGGACAGCGCGCCGACCAGCACCGTCGGCATGTTGTTCATGATCGATGACAGGAACGCGATCAGCAGGCCGGTCCCGAACGTCGCGCCCCACACGCCGTATCCGGCAAACAGGTCCAGCAATGTCGCCAAGTGGTCGGTCAGTCCCTCGTTGCGCAGGCCGTAGACCACCAGGTACATGCCCAGTGAGAACACCACGACCTGCCACGGCGCCTCCCGGATCACCTTGCGGGTCGATATCCGGTGTCCGCGTGCCGCCACGCCCAGCAGCACCAGTGCGCCGGCCCCTGCCACGGCGCTGATCGGCACGCCGATCCGCCCCAGCCCGAAGAACCCCGCCAGCAGCAACGCCAGCACCGCCCAGCCCGCGTTGAAGGTCGTGCTGTCGACGATCGCCGAGCGCGGATGCTTCAACTCGGCAACCTCGTAGCGGCCCGGGATGTCGCGGCGGAAGAACCACATCAGCATGCCCAGCGAAGCGGCGACGGAGACAAGGTTGACCGGCACCATGACCGACGCGTACGCGGCGAAGTCGATGTCGAAGTAATCCGCCGAAACGATATTGACCAGGTTGGAAACCACCAGCGGAAGACTGGCGGTGTCGGCGATGAAGCCGGCCGCCATCACGAAGGCCAGCGTGGCCGCCGGGCTGAACTTCAGCGCCAGCAGCATCGCGATGACGATGGGCGTGAGGATCAACGCCGCGCCGTCGTTGGCGAACAGCGCCGCCATCGCCGCGCCCAGCAGCACGAGCAGCGCGAACAGCCTGCGCCCACTGCCCCTGCCCCAGCGCGCGACGTGCAGCGCGGCCCATTCGAAGAAGCCGGCTTCATCGAGCAGCAGGCTGATGATGATCACCGCGATGAAGGTGAAGGTGGCGTTCCAGACGAAGCCCCAGACCGTCGGGATGTCGGCCAGCTCCACCACTCCGGTCAGCAGGGCCAGCGCGGCGCCGGCCATGGCGCTCCAGCCCACCCCGAGGCCCTTCGGCTGCCAGACGACCAGCACGATCGTGGCGACGAAGATCAGCAGTGCCGTCAGCATGGATCAGGCCTTGGGCTTTCGGGTTATCGCCTCGGCCGTGTCGGCCGCCTCGTCGTCGGGTTCCACGAAGCCGATGCGGTCGAGCGCCTGCTTCAGGGCCGGGCGGTCATCCCAGGCATCGGCCGGCAGCGCCAACAGCGCCTGCAGGCGCGCCTTGACGATGCGGTGGGCCTGGCGGAAGGCTTCGCGCTTCGCATCATCGTCGCCCTCGACCGCCGCCGGATCCGGCAAGCCCCAGTGCGCGCGCAGGAAGTCTCCGAACACGATCGGGCATGCCTCGGCCGCGGCCGAGTCGCAGACCGTCACCACCAGGTCCATCGGCGCCGCATCCGCGGTGGCGAACTCGTCCCAGGACTTGCTGCGCAGCCCGGCGGTGGCGATGCCGTCGGCCGCCAGTTGGCCGAGCGCGTACGGGTTGACCGTGCCGGCAGGCTGGCTGCCGGCGCTGAAAACCTCGAAGCGGTGGCCGGCCCACGCGCGAAGCGTGGCCTCGGCCAGCACGCTGCGGGCCGAGTTTCCGGTGCAAAGAAACAGGACGCGACGTTTCATCGATTGGATCCAGGTGGTGGGAATGGGCAGCCGTTGCGATCAGCAGGCGCGGCCGACCGCCGGGCCGAGCGCGCAGGCCTCGTCCGGCGAGTCCGCGCAGCAGTTGTGGGTCAGGTAGGCGACGAGCCCGTTCATGGCGTCGAACCGGGCGCGGTAGCAGACGTTGCGGCCGCGGTTCTCGCCGCTGACCAGGCCCGCGTGCACGAGCTCTTTCAGATGGAAGGACAGCGTGGCGCCGGGCACGGCGAGCGCTTCGGCGATTTCACCGGCCATGCGGCCATCGGGGCCGGCTTCGACCAGCAGCCGGAAGGCCGCGAGCCGGGTCGCGTGGCCCAGCGCCGTGAGCGCGGCTATTGCCTGTTCCGTTTCCATAATTCTAGAATAGTCGAATGAATATCGAGCAGCAAGTATCCCTACTCCCGGATCTCCCCCACCTGGCGACCGACCTGCTGCCGGCCCCGCGGCGCGACACCCTCGGCGCCGACGCCGTCGCGCACGCGCCCCGCATCCTGCTGCTGTATGGCTCGCTGCGGCCGCAGTCCTACAGCCGCAAGCTGTCGCTGGAAGCCCAGCGCATCCTGCAGCACCTCGGCGCCGAGACCCGGATGTTCGACCCACGCGACCTGCCCATGCTGGACAGCGTCGACAAGGACCACCCGAAAGTGCGGCAGCTGCGCGAGTGGTCGCAGTGGTCCGAGGGCCAGGTATGGGTCTCCCCCGAGCGGCACGGCAACGTCACCGGCGTGTTCAAGAACCAGATCGACTGGCTCCCGCTCGAGGACGGCAGCGTGCGCCCGACCCAGGGACGTACGCTGGCGGTGATGCAGGTCTGCGGGGGGTCGCAGTCGTTCAACGTGGTCAACACCCTGCGCGTGCTGGGGCGCTGGATGCGGATGGTGACCATCCCCAACCAGTCGTCGGTCGCCAAGGCCTGGCAGGAGTTCGACGACGCCGGACGCATGCGCCCGTCGCCCTACTACGATCGCGTGGTGGACGTCATGGAAGAGCTGGTGAAGTTCACCCTGATGGTCCGCGGGCGGAGCGACTACCTGGTCGATCGCTACAGCGAGCGGAAAGGCGCCGACGAGGCCCGCGCGAAGACGATTTCCATTGACGAATCCATGGATCCACCCACGACGACAAGGCTCCAACGGCCGGGTTGAGCGGCAGGATGCCCAGCGGTCGGCCGCCGGGCAAGCGCAGCGAGCGTGCCCTTGATCCTGCCCCTACTCCACCGTCACCGACTTGGCCAGGTTCCGCGGCTTGTCCACGTCGGTGCCGCGCGCGAGCGCCACGTGGTAGGCGAGCAGCTGCACCGGGATGGTGTGCACAATCGGGCTGAGCACGCCGACGTGGCGCGGGGTGCGGATGACGTGGACGCCTTCGGACTCGCTGAAGTTGCTGTCGGCGTCGGTGAACACGAACAGCTCGCCGCCGCGGGCGCGGACTTCCTGCATGTTGGACTTCACTTTTTCCAGCAGGTTGTCGTTGGGGGCGATCACCACCACCGGCATGTCGGCGTCGACCAGCGCGAGCGGGCCGTGCTTGAGTTCGCCGGCCGGGTAGGCCTCGGCGTGGATGTAGGAGATTTCCTTGAGCTTGAGCGCGCCTTCAAGCGCGATCGGATAGTGCACGCCGCGGCCGAGGAACAGGGCGTGATGCTTCGGCGCGAAGCGTTCGGCCCAGGTGGCGATCTGCGGCTCCAGGTTGAGCGCGTGCTGCACGCTGCCGGGCAGGTGGCGCAGGGCTTCGATGTATTCGGCTTCCTTGTCTTCGGGCAGCCGGCCGCGCAGCTTGGCCAGCGTCGCGCACAGGGTGAACAGCGCCACCAGCTGGGTGGTGAAGGCCTTGGTGGAGGCGACGCCGATCTCGGCGCCGGCGCGCGTGTAGAGCACGAGCTTGCTGGCGCGGGGGATTGCGCTTTCGGGCACGTTGCAGATCGACAGGGTCTTGTCGTGGCCCAGTGACTTGGCGTACTTGAGCGCTTCCATGGTGTCGAGCGTTTCGCCCGACTGCGAGATCGTCACCACCAGGTGCTTCGGGTTGGCCACGGCGCTGCGGTAGCGGTATTCGCTGGCGATCTCGACGTTGCACGGCAGGCCGGTGATCGCTTCGATCCAGTAGCGCGCCACCGAGCCGGAATAGAAGCTGGTGCCGCAGGCGAGGATCTGCACGCCTTCGACATCGGCCAGCACGTCCGCGGCGTCCTTGCCGAACAACTCGGCGCTGAAGCCGCCGGCATCGATCACCGCCTCGATGGTGTCGGCGATCGCGCGCGGCTGCTCGTGGATCTCCTTCTGCATGAAATGGCGGTAGGGGCCGAGCTCCAGCGATGCCAGCGACACGTCGGAGACGTGCACCTCGCGCTCGACCGGGGCGCCCTCGCCGTCGAACACGCGCACCTGCTCGCGCGTGACCTCGGCGGTGTCGCCTTCTTCGAGGAAGATCACCCGGCGCGTGGCCTGGAGGATCGCCGATACGTCGGAGGCGATGAAGTTCTCGCCCTCGCCCAGGCCGACCAGCAGCGGGCAGCCCATGCGCGCGCAGACCATGCGCCCGGGTTCGGCGCGGCTGACCACGGCCAGCGCATATGCACCGTGCAGGTCCTTGACCGCCAGCTGCAGCGCGGCGAGCAGGTCGTTGCCTTGCTTGAGGTAGTGGTGGATCAGGTGGGCGATGACCTCGGTGTCGGTCTGCGATTCGAACTCGTAGCCCAGCGCGGTCAGTCGTTCACGCTGCTGTTCGTGGTTCTCGATGATGCCGTTGTGCACCAGCGCCACGCCGTGGCTGACGTGCGGATGCGCGTTGAGCTCGGTGACGCCGCCGTGGGTGGCCCAGCGGGTGTGGCCGATGCCCAGGTTGGCGTGGAAGCCCTCGGCGCTGGCGGCCGCCTCCATTTCGGCGACGCGGCCGGTACGGCGCACGCGACGGATGTCGCGCCGCTCCCCCTCGTCGACCACGGCGATGCCGGCCGAGTCGTAGCCGCGGTATTCAAGGCGCTTGAGACCTTCGATGAGGACGGGAACCACATCGCGATCCGCGATCGCGCCGACGATGCCGCACATGGATGGGGAACTCCTTCTTGGGACGGACGATTGTAAACGGCGCGCGGCAACAGGCCTTGCAGGAGCCACCCGGGCGCGACAGGCGTTACCGGGAAAGCCCAGTCGCGCCCGGGTGCGCTCCTACAGAAACGCGAACTGCCGGGGAAAGTGTCCGCGCGGACGCTGCGGGTGTCCGGGCGGACGGTGTCCGCGACCGGGAATCGACGTTGGATCAATGACTTGCGGTTGGCACGCATATTGCGCCTTGCAACCACATGAAGCCTTCGGACATCCAAACCCCAAGCATGGACAACCGCCCCCGCATCCGCGACACCTCCGGCCAGGACCACGTGGTGTCGACCCCCGCCGGTTCATTCCGGCGCCATCGCAAGGCCTGGCTGGTCGGCGGCATCGCCGGCGCGGTGGTGCTGGCGATGGCGGCGTGGGTGGTCGTCGGCTGGACCTCGGGCGGGCGTTCCTACGACGCCAGCCGCGTGCGCATCGCGCAGGTCACCCGCGGCGACCTGGTGCGCGACCTGTCGGCCGACGGCCGCGTGATCGCCGCCAACAGCCCGACGCTCTACGCCATCGCCGCGGGCACGGTCGCGCTGAAGGTCGTTGCCGGCGACGTGGTCGAGAAGGGCGAGCCGCTGGCGGTGATCGACAGCCCGGAACTGCGCAGCAAGCTGGTGCAGGAGGAATCCACGCTGGCCAGCATGGAGGCCGAGGCCAGCCGCGCGGTACTCGACGCGCAGATCGCCCGCGCCGCCGCGCGCAAGGTGGTGCAACAAGCCGAGATCAGCCGCACCGCCGCGCAGCGCGACCTGGAGCGCTACGAGCGCGCCTACGAAGGCGGCGCGGTGTCGCAGAACGAACTTGCCACCGCGCAGGACCAGCTGAAGAAGGCCGAGATCGAACTGGCCAGCGCGAAGCAGGACTTTGCCCTGCAGGGCGAGGGCGCGGGCCTTGACGCGCGCAACAAGCGCCTGCTGGCCGATCGCCAGAAGGCGGTCGTGGCCGAACAGCGGCGCCAGGTGGACGCGCTGACCATCCGCGCGCCGTTCAACGGCCAGGTCGGCCAGGTGCACGTGCCGCAGGGCACCAGCGTGGTCGCCAACGGCCCGGTGCTCAGCGTGGTGGACCTGGACAAGTTCGAGGTCGAGATCAAGGTGCCCGAGAGCTTCGCGCGCGACCTGGGCATCGGCATCCCGGCGCAGGTCACCAGCAACGGCAAGGTCTACAAGGCCGAGGTGTCGGCAGTGTCGCCGGAAGTGGTCAACGGCGAGGTCAACGCCCGCCTGCGCTTCGCCGACGGCCAGCAGCCGCCCGGCCTGCGCCAGAACCAGCGGCTGTCGTCGCGCATCGTGCTCGACACGCGCAAGAACGTGCTGATGGTCGAGCGCGGCCCGTTCCTGGAGCAGGACGGCGGCAGCTTTGCCTGGGTGGTCGAAGGCGGCAGCGCCACGCGCCGCCCGATCCAGGC
>DATCYC010000092.1:0-2605 GCA_036570525.1 Luteimonas sp. | reverse complement strand
CATGCGCTACTGGTGGGTCAACCAGAACCAGACGTACCGCCACGAGGTGCCGGGCGGGTATCTGTGGTCGCCCAAGCGCAACCGGAATGGGGGTCGCAACCCGTTCTATGACTTCATGCGCGAGGTCGCGCCGGGTGACGTGGTGTTTTCGTTCTCGGACACGTACATCAAGGCGATCGGCATCGCCGGTTCCCACGCCTACGAATCGCCCAAGCCGCGCGAGTTCGGGCAGGCGGGCGCCTACTGGGACAACATTGGTTGGCGTGTCGATGTCCGCTTCGCCGAGCTGCGCGGGCCGATCAAGCCGGCCGAGCACATGGCGCAGCTCGCGCCGCTGCTGCCGGATCGCTATGCCCCATTGCAGAAAAGCGGCGGCGGCCTGCAGGGCGTCTATCTCACGATGCTTTCCGATGATTTCGCCACCGCGCTTGCTGACCTGATCGGCCGCGAGGCCCGCACGATCATCCAGATGCGTCAGGTCAAGGATCTGGCCGATACCTCCGTCGCCGTCGGTCTGATCGAATGGGAAACCCATGAGATGGAGCAGGTGATCGCCGACCAGACGATTCCCGAAACCACGCGGCATGCAGTCGTCATGGCGCGCCGGGGGCAGGGCCTGTTCAAACAGAACGTCCAGCGTATCGAGGCCTTCTGTCGCGTCACAAAGGTGGATCGGATCGAACACCTGCGCGCGAGCCACTGCAAACCGTGGCGTGATGCGAGCAATGTCGAGCGCCTGGACGGTGATAACGGGCTGCTGCTGACGCCGGATGTGGATCATCTGTTCGATCGTGGCTTCATCAGCTTCGAAGACAACGGCACCGTCCTGGTGTCACCGGTGGCGCATCGGGAATCGCTGCATCGAATGGGTCTGGAGGATGCGCTCCGCCGTAACGTCGGTGGATTTTCCGATGGGCAGCGGGCCTATCTGGCTTTCCACCGCGACAGCGTGTTCCTGGAATCGCGGATGCGTCGTTGACCGCGGAAGTCCCGCCGGCGAAGGCGGCCCGTGGGAGGCGTCATGGCCTGCTTGCGCAAGCGCGTGGAGAATGTATCGCCCTCCATGCGGCGGGAATCGCCGAATGGAGGATAAGTAACCAGCACGACAATTGATTGCCCCCGTCCGTACGCGTCGGCATCTCCCGAGGACTAGACTGCGCTCAGGTGCCCCCGTGCGACCGGCCACGCGAGCCCCGATTCCCCGTTGTCCATCCCATGAAGCAACGCATCCACTACGTCCCCGCCAATGACGGGGTCCGGCTGGCCTGGGCCGAGATCGGGCGCGGGCCGGGGCTGGTCAAGGCGGCGACGTGGCTGACCCACCTGCAGGACGACCTGGACAGCCCGATCTGGTCGCACTGGGTGCGGTTCTTCGGCGAGCACTTCCGCTACGTCCGCTACGACGAGCGCGGCTGCGGGATGTCGGACTGGCAGGCAGGCGACCTGGCGCAGCAACACTGGGTCGGCGACCTGGAGAACGTCGTCGACGCTGCCGGCCTTGCCGCGCCGTTCGCGCTGCTCGGCATCAGCCAGGGCGCGGCCACGTCGATCCGCTACGCGGTGCGGCACCCCGAGCGCGTGTCGCACCTGATCCTCTATGGCGGCTACGCGGTGGGCGGCAACCGCAGCGACGATCCCGAGCGGCGCGCGCTGTTCAATGCGGTGATGGACGTGGTGGGGCTGGGCTGGGGCAGCGACAACCCGGCGTTTCGGCAGCTGTTCACCACCCGCTTCGTGCCGCGCGGCAGCCAGGCGCAGCTGGACTGGTTCAACGCGCTGTGCCGGCGCACCACGTCGGCGGAGAACGCGCGCGCCCTGCTGCGGGCGCGCGGCGAGGTGGACGTGCGCGACCTGCTCGCCCAGGTCCGCGTGCCGACACTGGTGCTGCACGGCAGCCGCGACCAGATCGCGCCGCTGTCGCAGGGATGCGCGCTGGCGGCCGGGATTCCCGGGGCGACGTTCGTGCAACTCGAGACGGAGAACCACGTGCTGCTGGAGGACGAGCCGGCCTGGGGCGCGTTCCGCGAGGCGGTGCTGGAATTCACCGGCCTGGCGCGTACGGACGGCGCGACGCGGGCGCTGCCGCTGGACGGGCTGACCAAGCGCGAGCGCGCGGTGCTGGGGCTGCTGTGCGAGGGTCGCAGCAACGCGCAGATCGCGTGGCAGCTGGGCGTCGCGGAGAAGACCGCGCGCAACCACGTGTCCAACCTGTTCCGCAAGCTGGGCGTGCGCAGCCGCGCGCAGGCGATCGTGCTGGCGCGCGAGGCGACGCGTGCGCCCTGAAGAAGGGCGGGGACCGGGATATTTGTCCCGGTTTTGGGGAAAACCGGCGTGGCGCCGGGACAAGGTTCCCATTGGCGCGGGCCCGGGCCCGGCGCCATCGTGGCGGCGACGCCAGCGCCGGCACCGGCGATGGCGCGTCCCCCGAATCGTCTCCGAGACCCATGCCATGTCCCGCATCCTTGCCCTGCTCTACGGCGCCGCCTGCTACGCGGTGTTCCTGGCGACCTTCCTGTACGCCATCGCGTTCGTCACCGGCGTTGGCGTGCCCAAGCACGTCGACAGCGGCCCGCCCACCGCGCTGCCGCTCGCGCTGGCGATCGAT
>DATCYC010000091.1:0-4895 GCA_036570525.1 Luteimonas sp. | reverse complement strand
TCGTGTTCGTGTGCGGGATCGGCGTGGGGTATTCGGCCAAGCCGGCGCCTGCGCTGGCGCTGTACCACGGCAAGACGGACCAGGAAGCGGCGCGCGGCCTGCTCGAGCTGGCATTGGAGCAGGCCGAGGACGGCAGTTGGGAGCGGATCGGCGTGGCGCGTGTCTACTACCTCGGCGGGTTCAAGGCCGAAGGCCAGGCGATCTTCGACGAGGTGCTCGCGGGCAAGCATGACGACGGCGACGCCTACCGCATCGCGCGCGTGTACCGGGAGGCGGGTGAGAAGGAGAAAGCCCGCGTCATCTTCGAGCGCTATCTCGCAGCCAATCCGGACGACTCACGAGCACTGTCCGAAGTGGGCGCCTACACCCTGCTCGATGGGGATCGCGAAGTGGCCGAGCGCCTGTTCGATCGCTCGTTTGCCGTGGAGCGCGACGACATGTGGGCCACCCTGCAGCTTGCCGGTGCGTACCTCGGCGTGGCGCCGCAGCAGTAAGGCGGGAAGACGGGGCGAGGCCGGCTTTCGCGATGGTCCAGGTTACCGGTGCCTGGCCAACACCACGTGGGTGGTGACTGCCTTGACGCCGTCCAGCGCCGCGATGACATCACGTGCGCCGGAAATTTCTTCGGCGTTTGCCGCATGGACCTGCACCAGCAGGTCCACCGTGCCGCCCAGGGCGTGGCATAGCGTGACCCCGGGCACGGCGAGGATGCGAGGCGCCACCACGGTGCATGCAACGCCGGGTTGCAGCGTGATCAGCAGCCAGGCCCCGGCCTCGTCACCGTTGGTCCAGCGCACCCGCACCGTGTAGCCGAGGATGATGCCGGTGTCCTCGAGGCGCTGCAGGCGCTCCCGGGTGGCACTGCGGGAGAGGTGGATCCGCTGCGCCAATGTCGTCAACGGCAGGCGCGCGTCTTCGGCGAGCAGGGCGAGCAGTTGCCGGTCTTTCTGGTCGAGCGTCTTCATCGGTGTGAAGCCTGTCGATCGCAGCGCGGCCACGCCTGCGCGTTGCCGGGGTGGGCGAGGTAGAACTCGCCGGAGCGTCCGTCGCCGGCGTCGCGCGAGAATGCGAACGCGGTGCCGTCCGGCGACAGCAGTGGTCCGATCTCCGTGCCGGTGGCGTTGATCGTGGCATCCAGCCGCACCCTGGGTGTCCAGCCGTCAGTGCCGCGTTCGACCCGGAACAGGCCGTCATCGGTGGCCAGTAGCGCCCAGCGGCCGTTGGCGGCGGGCTGGAACTCGTACTCCGCGCCCGTGCTGTTGATGGCGGGGCCCGCGTTCTCGACCTGCCAGGCGCCCGTCGTGGTGCGTCGTGCACGCCAGATGTCGTCCTTGCCGAGGCCGCCGGGACGGCGCGAACCGAAGTACAGCCAGCCGTCGGCAGCGGGGCGCGGGAACCATTCGGCCTGCGCCGAGTTCACCGGTTCCGGCAGCCGCGTCGGCGCCTGCCAGCGGCCCTGCGCATCGCGGCTGGCGCGCCAGATGTCGAGCCCGGCGCTGTCACGCGAGCCCGTGGCGCGGCTGGAGATGAAGTACAGGCTTGCGCCGTCGGCGCTGAACCAGGGGTCGGCCTCGATGCCCGCGGTCGCGGCGACCGGGGCAGGCGCGGGCGCCGACCAGGCTCCGGCCAGGCAGCGGCTCCACATCAGCTGCCATCCGGAGAAGTGGCTGTCGCTGCGAACGAACCAGAGGTCGTGCGTGCGCGGATCGATGGCGGGATGCGATTCCCATGCATGGCTGGAGACGCCGGGCACGTCCCAGCGCACGACGTCGTCGCCGGAAGCCGGCAAGGCGCCTGTTGCCGCCAGCAAGGCGGATGCCAGGACAGTGCGGATGTCCATCAACGCATGTTACGGCCCGGCGCTGCCGGTTTCAGCCCGTCGAAACGCGGGTTCTGCCCGGCAGATCGGCGGGCCTGCGATCTCACCAGTCCGTCGGCGCGTAATCCTTCAGGAACTGCCCCCACACGTGCTCGCCGCTGTTGAAGCCGTGGATGATCGGGTCGACGATGCGCGCGGCGCCGTCGACGATGTCCAGCGGCGGGTGGAAGCGTTCCTCGATGACCTTGCGCGCGGCGATCTCGGCCGGGTCTTCGTCGGTCACCCAACCGGTGTCGACGCTGTTCATGTGGATGCCGTCGCCGTGATAATCGGCGGCCGAGGTGCGCGTCATCATGTTGAGCGCGGCCTTGGCCATGTTGGTGTGCGGGTGTCGGGTGGTCTTGAAGTTGCGGTAGAACTGGCCTTCGACCGCCGACACGTTGACGATGTGCCTGTCGCGCGTGGGCGCCTCGCCATCGGGCGTGCGCAGCATCAGCGGCTTGAGTCGCGCGTTGATGATGAAGGGCGCGACGGCGTTGACCAGCTGCGTTTCCAGCAGTTCCACCGAGGGCACCTCGTCCATCTGCAGGCGCCATGAGTTGCGCCCGCGCAGGTCGACCTGCTGCAGGTCCTGGTCGAGCCGGCCGTCGGGGAACAGGTGCGCCTGGCCGAGCAGTTCGTCGGCCAGCAGTGGCAGCTGGGAGAGCTCCGCCGCGCGGGTGAGTCCGGCAGCGGCGGTGATGTCGTGCGCGTGGGCCTGCAGCGCGCGCGCATCGGCCTGCGGCAGCAGGTCGGGGCTGCGCAGGCCTTCGTAGTTGCCCAGCAGCTTGCGCACGTCTTCGGGCATGTCGCGCATGGCGGCGGTTTCGCCTTCCATCATGTGCGCGTAGAACGCGGGCGGGCGGCGCACGGTCTGGCAGGCGTTGTTGATGATGAAGTCCAGGCGCGGGCGCGTGGCCAGCAGCTGCGCGCAGAAAGCCTCGACGCTGGGCGTGTGCCGCAGGTCCAGGCCGAACACTTCCAGGCGGTGGCCCCAGTCGCCGAAGTCGGGTTCGGCGGCGTAGCGCGCAGCGGAGTCGCGCGGGAAGCGAGTGGTGACGATCAGTTCGGCGCCGGCGCGCAGCAGCTTCAGGCCGGCCTGGTAGCCGATCTTCACCCGTCCGCCGGTCAGCAGCGCGACGCGGCCACGCAGGTCGGCGGTCTCGGTGCGCTTGAAGAAGTTCAGCTCCGCGCAGGCGGGGCACAGCTGGTCGTAGAAGTGGTGGACCTGCGTGTATTTCTGCTTGCAGACGTAGCAGTGCAGCAGTTCCGGTGATTCGTTGTGCGACACCGGATCGGTCGCGCGGTTGTGCGGGTCGTGCTGTCCGGGCGCCTGCGGCGGGAAATAGTTCGGCGTGGAGAACACCGGCTTGCGGCGCAGGGTGCGGATGCCGGTCTGTTCGAGCAGTTCCTCGGTCTTGCGCGCTTTTTCCTGCGCGCGCTCGCGGGCCTGCGCCTTGGCCTCGCGCCGGCGGGCGCGCGGCTCCGGGTGGTGGACCAGCGCGACGGCTTGCAGCAGGCGCGTGCGTTCGTCGGCGGGGAGGTCCGCCAGCACGTTGCGGTCGGCAACGATGGATTCCAGCAGCGCCAGTGCGGCCTGCAATTGATCGGTCTGGCTCAAAGCGCGTTCACCCTGAACTTGCGGCCCTTGATCTTGCCGGCGCGCAAACGCGCCAGCGCCTGTTCCGCCTGCTTGCGCGCGATCGCCACGTAGCTGCGGGTGGCGTAGACGTCGATCTTGCCGATCGCGTCCTTGTGCAGGCCGGCCTCACCGGTCAGCGCGCCGACGATGTCGCCCGGGCGCAACTTGTCGGTGCGGCCGGCGTCGATGCGCAGCGTGGCCATGGCCGCCTGCGGCACCGTGCGCGGCTTGCCGGACAGGGGCGCGACCTGTTCCCAGCGCAGCGGCTGGCCGTGGCGTTCCTCGATCAGCTGCGCGCGCGGCAGTTCGCGCGGCGTGACCAGGCTCAGCGCCAGTCCGCTGCGGCCCGCGCGGCCGGTGCGGCCGACACGGTGCAGGTAGGTGTCGGCGTCGGTCGGCAGTTCATGGTTGACGACCGCGCCGATGTCTTCGACGTCGAGCCCGCGTGCGGCGACGTCGCTGGCGACCAGCACGCTGCAGCTGCGGTTGGCGAAGCGCACCAGTACCTCGTCGCGGTCGCGCTGCTCCATGTCGCCGTGCAGGGCGAGCGCGCTGAAGCCGTAGTGGGCGAGCGAGCCGACCAGTTCGGCGACGTCGCGGCGCGTGTTGCAGAACACCACGCACGATTCGGGCTGGTGGCGCATCAGCAGCGCGGCGATCATCGGCGCCCGGCGAATGGAGTCCACTTCGAAGAACAGCTGCTCGATGGTCGCCGGCTCGCTGCCACCGCCGACGCTTACTTCAACCGCGTCGCGCAGCATCGCGTTGCCGAGCGAACGGATGGCTTCCGGGAAGGTGGCGGAGAACAGCAGCGTCTGCCGGTCCTTCGGGAGCTTCTTCACGATGTCGCGGATCTGGTCCTCGAAGCCCATGTCCAGCATGCGGTCGGCCTCGTCCAGCACCAGTGTGCGTACGCCGGACAATTGCAGCGCCTTCTTCGCGGCGAGTTCCTGGATGCGGCCCGGGGTGCCGACGACCACGTGCGGCGCGTGGCCGAGCGATGCCAGCTGCGGGCCGAGCGGGATGCCGCCGCACAGCACGGAGAGCTTGAGGTTGGGGATGCCGGTGGCCAGCTTGCGCAGCTGCTTGCCGACCTGGTCGGCCAGTTCGCGGGTGGGGCACAGCACCAGCGCCTGGGTGCGGACGGCCTCGGCGTCGATCGCCTGCAGCACACCCAGGCCGAATGCGGCGGTCTTGCCGCTGCCGGTGGGTGCCTGCGCGATTACGTCGCGGCGTTCAAGGACCGCGGGCAGCGCCTGCGCCTGGATCGGGGTCAGTTCCGCGTAGCCCAGGGCTTCAAGGCCGGGCGTCAGGGCGGGGGAGAGCGGCAGGTCGGGGAAGCGGGTGGGGGATGTCATCCCGCCATGATCGCAGGTTGGCCGTCGCCGGCCCGGA
>DATCYC010000090.1:0-2059 GCA_036570525.1 Luteimonas sp. | reverse complement strand
CGAAATATCCACTGCCGTCGGCCCGCGCGCGCACGTGGTCGAGTACGGCAGCGGCAGCGGGCGCAAGACGCGGCTGCTGCTCGACGCGCTGGACGATCCGGTCGCCTACACGCCGATCGAGATCTCGCGCAGCGCGCTGCTGGCCAGCGTGGAGCGCCTGGACCGCGAGTTCGACGACGTCGAGGTGCTGCCGGTGTGCGCCGACTTCACCCAGCCGGTGCCGCTGCCCCGACCCGCGCGCGAGGCCGAGCACGCGCTGGTGTTCTTCCCCGGTTCCACGCTGGGCAATTTCACCCACGCCGAATCGCTGCGCCTGCTGCGCGCGATGCGCGAGACGATGGGCGAGCGCGGCGGCGCGCTGGTGGGCATCGACCTGCAGAAGTCGCCCGCGGTCATCGAGGCCGCGTACAACGACGCGGCCGGCATCACCGCGGCGTTCACGCTCAACCTGCTGGCGCGGCTCAATCGCGACATCGGCAGCGACTTCGATCTCGATGCCTTCGAGCACCGCGCCGCGTACCTGCGCGAGGCCGGCCGCATCGAGACCTTCCTGGTCAGCCGCCGTGCGCAGGATGTGACCGTCGAAGGGCGGCGCTTCCACTTTGATGCAGGCGAGGCGATGCAGGTCGAGTACAGCCACAAGTACACCGACGCCGGTTTCGTTGCGCTGGCGGCCGAAGCGGGGCTGCGCGTTGCGCAGCGGTGGAACGATCCGCAGGACTGGTTCGGCCTGCGGCTGCTGCGCCGCGACTGAGCTCAAGAGCTTTCGCGCCTTGACGGCGCGAGCCACCTTTCTTTTGCCGGTGCCGCCACACCACCATGCCCAATGGCACGGTGACGAACGGCCCAGGCCGGGCGAGGATGGGGATTGTCCCGAAAACCGCAGGAATCGCCGCATGCGCCGTTCGTACCTCGCCAGCCTGTCGCTCGCCGTCGCCCTTGCGCTGTCGTCGCCGTTCGCCGCTTCGACCGCACACGCCGCGGTGCCGCCGCCGGTCGACGTGGCGTATCCGGGCACGATCGACATCGAGGTCGACGCCACGGACCTGGCCCAGCGCATCTTCCGCGTAAAGCAGGAGATGCCGGTGCAGCCCGGCCCGCTGACCCTGCTGTTCCCGGCCTGGCTGCCGGGCAACCATCGGCCGGCCGGGCCGATCGACAAGCTCGCCGGGCTGGAGATCACCGCCAACGGCCGGCGCCTGGACTGGAAACGCGACCCGACTGACGTGTTCGCCTTCCATGTCGACGTGCCGGCCGGCGTGTCGTCACTGTCGATGCAGTACCAGTACCTCACGCCCACCGACCGCGGCCAGGGCCGGGTGGTGATGACGCCGAATATGCTCAACCTGCAGTGGAACGCGGTGGTGCTGTACCCGGCCGGGCACTACGCGAGCCGGATCGAATACGCGGCGGCAGTGAAGTATCCGGCCGGTTTCCAGGCCGCAAGCGCGCTGGATGTCGCCAGCCGTACCGGCGACACCGTGCACTACAAGCCGGTGCCGCTGGACATCCTGGTCGACTCGCCGGTGTACGCGGGCCGTTACTTCAAGACCTTCGACCTCGCGCCGGGCGCGGACGTGCCGGTGCGGCTGAACGTCGTCGCCGACGCGGCGAAGCAGCTGGAGGCAGAGCCCGAACACATCGAACAACACCGCGCGTTGGTGAAGCAGTCGCTCGAGCTCTTCGGCTCGCAGCACTACGACCACTACGACTTCCTGCTCTCGCTGTCGAAGCAGATGAGCGGCAACGGCCTCGAGCACCAGCGCTCGAGCGAGAACGGCCTGGGCACCGGCTACTTCACCGATTGGGACAGGAAGACCGGCAGCAGCGACCTGCTCGGCCACGAGTACACGCATTCGTGGAACGGCAAGTACCGTCGCCCCGCCGGCCTGTGGACGCCGAACTACAACGTGCCGATGCAGGGCAGCCTGCTGTGGGTGTACGAGGGCCAGACCCAGTACTGGGGCAACGTGCTGACCGCACGCGCCGGGCTGCGGCCGATGCAGGCTTCGCGCGACGCGCTGGCGCTGGTCGCGGCGACCTACGCCGACAACCGCCC
>DATCYC010000089.1:0-10384 GCA_036570525.1 Luteimonas sp. | reverse complement strand
GCCGCGGAGTACGTGGGGTTGACGGTCGCCCAGCTGACCGACATGCGCAAGAAGGCGCGCCAGGAAGGCGTATTCTTGAAAGTTGCCAAGAACACGCTCGTCTCGCGCGCAGTGGAGAACACCGATTACGCCGTCGTCAAGGACGCGCTGACCGGCCCTCTGCTGTACGCCTTCTCGCAGGAAGACCCCGGTGCCGCCGGACGCCTGATCAAGGAGTTCGCCAAGGCGAACGACAAGCTGAAGCCGCGCCTCGTTTCGCTGGGCGGACAGATGTACCCGGGCTCCCATGTGGATGTCCTGGCGTCGCTGCCGACCCGCGATGAGGCGTTGTCGATGCTGCTCAGCGTCATGGTCCAGCCCGCCACCATGCTGGTGCGCCTGCTCTCCGAGCCGGCCGTACAGGTTGCCCGCGTCACCAACGCGGTCGGCCAGCAGAAGGCGGCCTGAAGCACGTAGGAGCGGCGGAAGCCGCGATCACGCGACAGACCCAGTTCGGTTCACGAGTTTCCAAATCGATAGCTGTTTCCAACTTTAGATAACAGAGGTAATCAAGATGTCCCTTTCCAACGAGCAGATCATCGAAGCGATCAGCAGCAAGACCCTCGTCGAGGTGATGGAGCTGGTCAAGGCGATGGAAGAGAAGTTCGGCGTGTCCGCCGCCGCCCCGGTGGCCGTGGCCGCCGGTCCGGCCGCCGCCGGTGCCGCCGCTGCCGAAGAGCAGACCGAGTTCACGGTCAACCTGAAGTCCGCCGGCGAGAAGAAGGTCGAGGTCATCAAGGTGGTCCGCGCGATCACCGGCCTGGGCCTGAAGGAAGCCAAGGACCTGACCGAAGCCGGTGGCGCGGTCAAGGAAGGCGTTTCGAAGGAAGAAGCTGCCAAGTTCCAGAAGGACCTGGAAGCGGCCGGTGCCACGGTCGAAGTGAAGTAAGCGGTCCTTGCGTCGCCAGCGGTAAGGGCGACCAGCCGAGGCTGGGGGCGAAAGCCCCCGGCCTTTGGCCGTTGTTGAAAAGGCCGTGATTCGGGAGGAGGGATTCGGGATTCGTGAAAGCAGGCAACACCGCTTCGACGAATCCCGAATCCCGAATCCCCAATCCCGGTTTCATCGAGTCGACAGTCGGAAGTAGCGGGAGAAGGCGTGCTGGTGCCGGCAATACCAGCGACTTCCCACTGGCGATTCTCCCCCGGACCGGCGCTGCCGGTTCAGCCTGGGCCGCGGACGCGCGGCCCGCAGATGCCCCAAAGGTGTAGCTCCCCATGACGACATCCTCCCAGTCGAATTATTCCTTCACCGAGAAGAAGCGGGTCCGCAAGGACTTCGGCAAGCGCGGCTCGATCCTCGAAGTGCCGTTCCTGCTCGCGATCCAGGTCGATTCCTACCGCGAATTCCTGCAGGCCAACACGGACCCGGCCAAGCGCGCCGACCGCGGGCTGCACGCCGCGCTCAAGTCGGTGTTCCCGATCGTCAGCTACAACGGCTACGCGGCGCTGGAATACGTCGGCTACAAGCTCGGCGACCCGGTGTTCGACGAGCGCGAGTGCCGCCAGCGCGGCATGAGCTACGGCGCGCCGCTGCGCGTGACCGTGCGCCTGGTGATCTACGACCGCGAGTCGTCGAGCAAGGCCATCAAGTACGTGAAGGAGCAGGAGGTCTACATGGGCGAGATCCCGCTCATGACCGACAACGGCACCTTCATCGTCAACGGCACCGAGCGCGTCATCGTCTCGCAGCTGCACCGTTCGCCGGGCGTGTTCTTCGACCACGACCGCGGCAAGACCCATTCGTCGGGCAAGCTGCTGTTCTCGGCCCGCGTGATCCCGTACCGCGGCTCGTGGCTGGACTTCGAGTTCGACCCGAAGGACGCGCTGTTCACCCGCATCGACCGCCGCCGCAAGCTGCCGGTCAGCGTGCTGCTGCGCGCGCTGGGCTACAACAACGAAGAAATGCTGAACGAGTTCTTCGAGATCAACACCTTCCACATCGATCCCGAAGAGGGCGTGCAGCTGGCGCTGGTGCCCGAGCGCCTGCGCGGCGAGACCCTGGACTTCGACCTGGCCGACGACGACCACGTCATCGTCGAGGCCGGCAAGCGCATCACCGCGCGCCACGTCAAGCAGCTCGCCGACTCCGGCATCGCCGCGCTGGCCGTGCCGGACAGCTACCTGATCGGCCGCATCCTGTCGCACGACGTGATCGAGGCCGAGACCGGCGAACTGCTGGCCACCGCCAACGACGAGATCACCGAGGAGACGCTGGAAGCCTTCCGCAAGGCCGGCATCGACGGCGTCGGCACGATCTGGGTCAACGACCTGGATCGCGGCGCCTACCTGTCCAACACCCTGCGCATCGACAGCACCAAGACCCAGCTCGAAGCGCTGGTCGAGATCTACCGCATGATGCGTCCCGGCGAGCCGCCGACCAAGGACGCCGCGCAGAACCTGTTCCACAACCTGTTCTTCACCTTCGAGCGCTACGACCTGTCGACCGTCGGCCGGATGAAGTTCAACCGCCGCATCGGCCGCAAGGAAGTCACCGGCGCCCCGATCCTGTACGACGCGCGCTATTTCTCCGAGCGCAAGGACGAGGATTCGGTGCGGATGCGCGAGGAATACGGCGACATGTCCGACATCCTCGACGTGATCAAGGTGCTGACCGAGATCCGCAACGGCCGCGGTACGGTGGACGACATCGACCACCTCGGCAACCGCCGCGTGCGCAGCGTCGGCGAGATGGCCGAGAACGTGTTCCGCGTCGGCCTGGTGCGCGTGGAGCGCGCCGTGCGCGAACGCCTGACCATGGCCGAGGCCGATGGCCTGACCCCGCAGGAACTGATCAACGCCAAGCCGGTCGCGGCGGCGGTGAAGGAGTTCTTCGGGTCGTCGCAGCTGTCGCAGTTCATGGACCAGAACAACCCGCTGTCGGAAGTCACCCACAAGCGCCGCGTCTCCGCGCTTGGCCCGGGCGGCCTGACCCGCGAGCGCGCCGGCTTCGAAGTGCGCGACGTGCACCCGACCCATTACGGCCGCGTCTGCACGATCGAGACGCCGGAAGGCCCGAACATCGGCCTGATCAACTCGCTGGCCGTGTTCGCGCGGACCAACAAGTACGGCTTCCTCGAGACGCCGTACCGCAAGGTCGTCAACAGCAAGATCACCGACGAGATCGAATACCTCTCCGCGATCGAGGAGAACGAGTACGTCATCGCCCAGGCCAACGCGCCGCAGGACGACAAGGGCAACATGAACGCCCAGTTCGTCGACTGCCGCTACCAGGGCGAGTCGATGCTCAAGCCGCCGAGCGAAGTGGACTTCATGGACGTTTCGCCCATGCAGACCGTGTCGGTCGCCGCGGCCCTGGTGCCGTTCCTGGAGCACGACGACGCCAACCGCGCGCTGATGGGCGCCAACATGCAGCGCCAGGCCGTGCCGACGCTGCGTGCGCAGAAGCCGCTGGTCGGCACCGGCATCGAGCGCGCCGTGGCGCGCGACTCGGGCGTGACGGTGAATGCGCGCCGTGGCGGCGTGATCGAGCAGATCGACGCCGGCCGCGTCGTGGTCAAGGTCCACGAGGACGAGATTTCCGGCGAGCACGATGCCGGCGTCGACATCTACAACCTGATCAAGTACACGCGCTCCAACCAGAACACCTGCATCAACCAGACCCCGCTGGTCAACGTGGGCGACACGGTCGCGCGCGGCGACGTGCTGGCCGACGGCCCCTCGACCGACATCGGCGAGCTGGCCCTGGGCCAGAACATGCTGGTCGCGTTCATGCCGTGGAACGGCTACAACTTCGAGGACTCGATCCTGCTGTCCGAGCGGGTGGTGATGGAGGATCGCTACACCACGATCCACATCGAGGAACTCACCGTCCAGGCGCGCGACACCAAGCTCGGGCCGGAGGAGATCTCCGCCGACATCCCGAACGTCTCCGAACAGGCGTTGAACCGCCTCGACGAGTCCGGCGTGGTCTACATCGGCGCCGAAGTGCGCGCCGGCGACATCCTGGTCGGCAAGGTCACGCCCAAGGGCGAGTCGCAGCTGACCCCCGAGGAGAAGCTGCTGCGCGCGATCTTCGGCGAGAAGGCGTCCGACGTGAAGGACAGCTCGCTGCGCGTGCCGCCGGGCATGGACGGCGTGGTCATCGACGTCCAGGTCTTCACCCGCGACGGCATCGAGAAGGACAAGCGTGCCAAGCAGATCGAAGAGAGCGAGATCAAGCACGTCAAGAAGGACTTCGACGACCAGTTCCGCATCCTCGAAAGCGCGATCTACGCCCGCCTGCGCGGGCAGCTGCTGGGCAAGGTGGCCAACGGCGGTGCCGGCCTGAAGAAGGGCGAGACGGTCAGCAGCCTGGTCCTCGACGGCCTGCCGAAGAAGGAATGGTTCAACCTGCGAATGAAGGACGAGGACGCGTCCGAGGCGATCGAGCGTGCGTCGATGCAGATCGAGGCGCACCAGAAGGAGTTCGAGCGCCGCTTCCAGGACAAGCGCGGCAAGATCACCCAGGGCGACGACCTCGCCCCGGGCGTGCTGAAGATGGTCAAGGTGTACCTGGCGGTGAAGCGCCGCATCCAGCCGGGCGACAAGATGGCCGGCCGCCACGGCAACAAGGGCGTGGTGTCGACCATCGTGCCGGTGCAGGACATGCCGCACATGGCCAACGGCGAGACCGTTGACATCGTGCTCAACCCGCTGGGCGTGCCGAGCCGAATGAACATCGGCCAGATCCTCGAGGTGCACCTGGGCTGGGCCGCCAAGGGCCTGGGCCGGAAGATCGACGACATGCTGCAGGCGCAGGCCAAGGTGGCCGAGCTGCGCAAGTTCCTCGACGAGATCTACAACCACGACGGCAAGCTGCACGGCCAGCGCGTCGACCTGAAGCAGTTCTCCGACGAGGAGCTGCTGACGCTCGCGCGCAACCTGACCGACGGCGTGCCGATGGCAACCCCGGTGTTCGACGGTGCGACCGAGGCCGAGATCAAGAAGATGCTCGCGCTCGCTGACCTGCCGTCCAGCGGCCAGGCCCAGCTGTACGACGGCCGCACCGGCGAGGCGTTCGAGCGCAAGGTGACCGTGGGCTACATGCACATGCTCAAGCTCAATCACCTGGTCGACGACAAGATGCACGCGCGTTCCACCGGCCCGTACTCGCTGGTCACCCAGCAGCCGCTGGGCGGCAAGGCGCAGTTCGGCGGCCAGCGTTTCGGCGAAATGGAAGTCTGGGCGCTGGAAGCCTACGGCGCGGCCTACACCCTGCAGGAAATGCTGACGGTGAAGTCCGACGACGTGCAGGGCCGCAACCAGATGTACAAGAACATCGTCGACGGCGAGCACGAGATGGTCGCCGGCATGCCGGAGTCGTTCAACGTGCTGGTCAAGGAAATCCGCTCGCTGGCCATCAACATGGAACTCGAGGAGAACTGAGGAACGGAGGTGGGGAATCCGGCATCGCCGGGTTCCCGCAATAACCAATCCCGAATCTCGTATCCCGAATCCCGGAGTCAAACATGAAAGACCTTCTGAACCTGTTCAACCAGCAGCGCCCGGCGCTCGACTTCGACGCGATCAAGATCGCGCTGGCCTCGCCGGACCTGATCCGCTCGTGGTCGTTCGGCGAAGTCAAGAAGCCCGAGACGATCAACTACCGCACCTTCAAGCCCGAGCGCGACGGCCTGTTCTGCGCCGCCATCTTCGGGCCGGTCAAGGACTACGAGTGCCTGTGCGGCAAGTACAAGCGCATGAAGCACCGCGGCGTGGTGTGCGAGAAGTGCGGCACCGAGGTCACCCTGGCCAAGGTGCGCCGCGAACGCATGGGCCACATCGACCTGGCCTCGCCGGTCGCGCACATCTGGTTCCTCAAGTCGCTGCCCTCGCGCATCGGCCTGATGCTGGACATGACCCTGCGCGACATCGAGCGCATCCTGTACTTCGAGGCGTTCGTCGTCACCGAGCCGGGCCTGACCCCGCTCGAGCGCGGCCAGCTGCTCAACGAAGAGCAGTTCATGCAGATGCGCCAGGAACACGGCGACGACTTCGACGCCGCGATGGGCGCCGAGGCCGTGTTCGACCTGCTGCGCACGATCGACCTGCAGGCCGAGATGGTGCAGCTCAAGGAAGACATCGCCGCCACCGGCTCGGAAACCAAGCTCAAGCGCCTGACCAAGCGGGTCAAGCTGGTCGAGGCCTTCCTCGAGTCGGGCAACCGCCCCGAGTGGATGGTCATGACCGTGCTGCCGGTGCTGCCGCCGGACCTGCGCCCGCTGGTGCCGCTGGACGGTGGCCGCTTCGCGACCTCCGACCTCAACGACCTGTACCGCCGCGTCATCAACCGCAACAACCGCCTGCGCCGCCTGCTCGAACTCAACGCGCCCGACATCATCGTGCGCAACGAGAAGCGCATGCTGCAGGAGTCGGTGGACGCGCTGATGGACAACGGCCGCCGCGGCCGCGCCATCACCGGCACCAACAAGCGCCCGCTCAAGTCGCTGGCCGACATGATCAAGGGCAAGCAGGGCCGCTTCCGCCAGAACCTGCTGGGCAAGCGCGTCGACTACTCGGGCCGTTCGGTCATCGTGGTCGGCCCGACCCTGCGCCTGCACGAGTGCGGCCTGCCGAAGAAGATGGCGCTGGAGCTGTTCAAGCCCTTCATCTTCGCCAAGTTGCAGCGCCGTGGCCTGGCGACCACCATCAAGGCCGCCAAGAAGCTGGTCGAGCGCGAAGAGGCCGAAGTCTGGGACATCCTGGAAGAAGTCATCCGCGAGCATCCGGTGCTGCTCAACCGCGCCCCGACGCTGCATCGCCTGGGCATCCAGGCGTTCGAGCCGGTGCTGATCGAGGGCAAGGCCATCCAGCTGCACCCGCTGGTCTGCACCGCGTTCAACGCCGACTTCGACGGTGACCAGATGGCCGTCCACGTGCCGCTCTCGCTGGAAGCCCAGCTGGAAGCGCGCGCGCTGATGATGGCGTCCAACAACATCCTGTCACCGGCCAACGGCGAGCCGATCATCGTGCCGTCGCAGGACGTGGTGCTGGGCCTGTACTACATGACCCGCGCCCTGGAGAACACCAACGGCGAAGGCATGGTGTTCGCCAACGTCGCCGAGGTGAAGCGCGCGTTCGACAACAAGGCCGCCGGCCTGCACGCAAAGGTCAAGGTGCGCATCACCGAGACCGTGACCGACGAGGACGGCAACAAGCAGAAGAAGGCCTCGATCGTGGACACCACGGTCGGGCGCGCGCTGCTGGCCGAGATCCTGCCCGAGGGCCTGCCGTTCGAGCTGGCCAACGTCGAGCTGACCAAGAAGAACATCAGCCGCCTGATCAACTCCTGCTACCGCCTGCTCGGCCTGAAGGACACGGTCGTGTTCGCCGACCAGCTGATGTACACCGGCTTCGCGTACGCCACGCGCGCCGGCGTGTCGATCGGCATCGACGACATGATCATCCCGGACACCAAGAAGGGCATCCTCGACGAGGCCGAAGCCGAGGTCGTGGAGATCCAGCAGCAGTACCAGTCCGGCCTGGTCACCGCCGGCGAGCGCTACAACAAGGTCGTCGACATCTGGTCGCGCACCAACGAACGCGTCGCCCAGGAAATGATGAAGACCATCGGCACCGAGATGGTGACCAACGCCAAGGGCGAGCAGGTCGCGCAGAAGTCGATGAACTCGGTCTACATCATGGCCGACTCCGGCGCCCGTGGTTCGCAGGCGCAGATCCGCCAGCTGGCGGGCATGCGCGGCCTGATGGCGCGTCCGGACGGCTCGATCATCGAGACGCCGATCACCGCGAACTTCCGCGAAGGCCTGAACGTGCTGCAGTACTTCATCTCGACCCACGGTGCCCGAAAGGGCCTCGCGGATACCGCGCTGAAGACCGCGAACTCCGGTTACCTGACCCGTCGCCTGGTCGACGTGGCCCAGGACGTGGTGATCACCAGCGACGACTGCGGCACGCTTGCCGGCCTGACCATGACCCCGATCGTCGAAGGCGGCGACGTGGTCGAGCCGCTGCGCGACCGCGTGCTGGGCCGCATCGTGGCCGAGGACGTGTTCGTCCCGGGCGACGACGAGGATCCGATCGTCACCCGCAATACGCTGCTCGACGAAGCCTGGGTGCGCAAGCTCGAGGACGCCGGCGTGCAGTCGATCAAGGTGCGTTCGACGATCACCTGTGAATCGTCGTTCGGCGTCTGCGCCAACTGCTACGGCCGCGACCTGGGCCGTGGCCACATCGTCAACCACGGCGAGGCGGTCGGCGTGGTCGCCGCGCAGTCGATCGGCGAGCCGGGCACCCAGCTGACCATGCGTACGTTCCACATCGGTGGCGCGGCGTCGCGTGCGGCGGCCATCGACAACGTGACGGTCAAGACCACCGGTTCGATCAAGTTCAACAACCTCAAGACCGTCGCGCACGCCAGTGGCCACCTGGTCGCCGTGTCGCGTTCGGGCGAACTGTCGGTGCTCGACGCCCACGGCCGCGAGCGCGAGCGCTACAAGCTGCCCTACGGCGCCACCATCGACGTCAAGGACGGCGCCGCGGTCAAGGCCGGCCAGTCGGTCGCGCACTGGGATCCGCATAACCACCCGATCGTGTCGGAAGTCGCCGGTTTCATCCGCTTCGTCGACTTCATCGACGGCGTGACCGTGATCGAGAAGACCGACGACCTGACCGGCCTGGCCTCGCGCGAGATCACCGATCCCAAGCGTCGCGGCTCGCAGGGCAAGGACCTGCGCCCGATCGTGCGCATCGTCGACAAGAAGGGCGAGGACCTCACCATCCCCGGGACCGACCTGCCGGCGCAGTACCTGCTGCCGCCGCGCTCGATCGTCAACCTGCAGGACGGTGCCCCGGTCGGCGTCGGCGACGTGGTCACCAAGGTGCCGCAGGAAGCCTCCAAGACCCGCGACATCACCGGCGGCCTGCCGCGCGTGGCCGACCTGTTCGAGGCCCGCAAGCCCAAGGACCAGGCGATCCTGGCCGAAAAGTCCGGCGTGGTCAGCTTCGGCAAGGACACCAAGGGCAAGCAGCGCCTGGTCATCCGCGGCCCCGAGGGCGACGAGCACGAGGAGCTGATTCCCAAGTACCGCCAGATCATCGTGTTCGAAGGCGAGCACGTGGAGAAGGGCGAGACCGTGGTGGACGGCGAGCCGAGCCCGCAGGACATCCTGCGCCTGCTGGGCGTCGAGCCGCTGGCCGTCTATCTGACCAAGGAGATCCAGGACGTCTACCGCCTGCAGGGCGTGAAGATCAACGACAAGCACATCGAGGTGATCGTTCGCCAGATGCTGCGCAAGGTCGAGATCACCGACCAGGGCGACAGCCGCTTCCTGCACGGCGAGCAGGCCGAGCGCCAGCGCGTGCTCGAGGACAACGTCAGGCTGGAAGCCAAGGGCGAACTGCCGGCGAAGTTCGAGCCGGTCCTGCTGGGCATTACCAAGGCCTCGCTGGCGACCGAGTCGTTCATCTCCGCGGCCTCGTTCCAGGAGACCACCCGCGTGCTGACCGAGGCCGCCGTGCGCGGCACCCGCGACGGCCTGCGCGGCCTGAAGGAGAACGTGATCGTCGGGCGCCTGATTCCCGCCGGCACCGGCCTGGCGTACCATACGCAGCGCCGCAAGAACGCCTCCGGCCTGACCGACTCCGAGATGGACGCCCTGTCCGGCGCGATCGCCGGCGAGGCGGCCGGGGAAGTCGGCGAGGTCATGGCCGACGAAGCCTCCGACAACACCTGATACACCGCTAGTGGCCGCCCCGTGAAAGGGGTGGCCGGGTCCTCCGGGACCCGCCAGATCACGAAATGAGGCGCCACGGACGCGCCTCGTGTTCGGCCCAGGAAGGGCGGGATCACGACCGCAGGCGCAGGCCATCCACCCGACCGGGTGGCTGGCCCGGCCGGGTCTGGCTTGCGTTGACGCTATGCGTCCGCGCCAGCTATACTTTTCCGTCTGGCAGGCCGGGGGACACTCCGCCTGCCTTCGTTTTCACGACCGGGCCGCGGCCCGAACACAGACCCGAGACCGATGGCAACAATCAACCAGCTGGTGCGCAAGTCGCGCAGTCCCGAGACCTACCAGAGCAATTCGCCGGCACTGGCGAACTGCCCGCAGCGTCGCGGGGTCTGCACCCGCGTCTACACCACCACCCCGAAGAAGCCGAACTCGGCCCTGCGCAAGGTGGCCAAGGTGCGCCTGACCAACGGTTACGAAGTCATCTCGTACATCGGCGGCGAAGGCCACAACCTGCAGGAGCACTCGGTGGTGCTGATCCGCGGCGGCCGCGTCAAGGACCTGCCGGGCGTGCGCTACCACACCGTGCGCGGCTCGCTCGACGCCGCCGGCGTGACCAAGCGCCGCAAGAGCCGCTCCAAGTACGGCGCCAAGCG
>DATCYC010000088.1:0-2832 GCA_036570525.1 Luteimonas sp. | reverse complement strand
GCAGGGCAGCCTGCTGTGGGTGTACGAGGGCCAGACCCAGTACTGGGGCAACGTGCTGACCGCACGCGCCGGGCTGCGGCCGATGCAGGCTTCGCGCGACGCGCTGGCGCTGGTCGCGGCGACCTACGCCGACAACCGCCCCGGCCTGGAGTGGCGCGCGCTGCAGGACACCACCAACGATCCCGTCGTCGCCCGGCGCCAGCCCAAGCCGTACCGCGGCTACCAGATGAGCGAGGACTACTATTCGGGCGGGCAGATGATGTGGCTGGAAGCCGACGCGCGCATTCGAAAGCTCAGTCGCGGGAAGAAGTCGCTGGACGACTTCGCGCATGCGTTCTTCGGTGGGAACGACGGGCAGTGGAAGACGCAGGACACCTACGCCTTCGACGACGTGGTCGCCACGCTCGAGGGCGTGGTGGAAGGCGACTGGGCGACGTTCCTGCGCGACCGCCTCGATGGCAAGGCCCCGCTGACCGGCGGCATCGAGGCCAGCGGCTGGAAGCTGGTCTACCGCGACGAACCCAACGCCTACGAAAAGGCGCAGGCGAAGGACGCTCGCGGCGGCGCCAGCTTCATCTATTCGCTCGGCATCAACCTCGACAGGTCCGGCAGCGTCGGCGAAGTGCGCTGGGACAGCCCCGCCTTCGACGCCGGCGTCGGCACCGGCATGAGCGTGGTCGCCGTCAACGACATCGCCTACGGCAAGGAGGTGATGGAGGACGCGATCAAGGCCGCGAAGGACGACAAGGCGCCGATCCGGCTGCTGGTCAAGACGTTCGACCGCTACCGCACCATCGACGTCGACTACCACGGCGGCCTGCGCCATCCGCACCTGGAGCGCATCGAGGGCACGCCGGACTACCTGACGAAGATCCTCTCGCCGCGCAAGTAATGCCGCAGGTGCCGCAGGTCGGGGCTACGTCCCCGACGGCTCTTGATCCTTGCCTGGAATCGCCGCCCCCCTGGAAAGCACTCCTGCGGAAAACCCGCGCCCGCGAAAAGATCGCGGCTGAAGCCGCTCCCACAAGGGGGCTGGCGGCGGGGGGGCGTCACGCAGCCTGCACGATCCGCAGCGGGTTGTTCCACTGCGCCAGCAGTTCGGCTTCGCGCGCCTTCGCCTTGTGCAGGTGCGTTTCCTTGACGTGGCCGTAGCCGCGGACGTGCTCCGGGATGGCGGCGATTTCGGCGGCGAGGTCGACGTTGCCGCCGTCGAGTGCGTCGAGCAGGCCGCCGACCGTGCGCTCGTAGTCGTCGATCAGCCGCCGCTCCATTCGCCGCTCGGTGGTGTAACCGAATACGTCCAGCGCACCGCCGCGCAGGCCCCGCAGCCTGGCCAACAGCCCGAACGCGGTGAACACCCACGGGCCGTATTCCTTCTTCACCAGTTCGCCCTTGGCGTTGCGTTTGGCCAGCAGCGGCGGGGCGAGGTGGAAGTGCAGTTTGTAGTCGCCGTCGAACTGCTGCTGCAGTTTCTTGCGGAAGTCGCCGCTGGTGTACAGGCGCGCGACCTCGTACTCGTCCTTGTAGGCCATGAGCTTGAAGAAGTAGCGGGCCACGGCTTCGGCGAGGTCGGTCGAGCCGGGCGCCTTCGCCTGCTCGGCGGCGCGCACCTTCGCCACGAAGTCGGTGTAGCGCTTCGCGTACGCCGCGTTCTGGTAGTCGACGAGGAAGGCGGCGCGGCGGGCGACCAGTTCGTCGAGCGAGCGCGACAGGCGCGCGTCGTCCAGCGGCAGGAAGGCGACGCCGTCGCCGCCGTGCGCGGGCACGTGGCGCAGTTCGTCCTCCTCGCGCGCGGGCCTGGGCGCCGCCGTCGCGCCCCATTCGGTGCTTTCCCATTCGCCCGGCGGCGTCGCCTCGAGGTCGCGCGGGGTGCTTTCCGACGCGGTCGGCGCGTTGCGGACGATGCCCGCGGCCTCGAACACGGCGTCCGGGTCGATCGCGGCCAGCCGGCCCCAGGCGAAGGCGGTCTTGTTCATCTCGACCGCGGCGCCGTTCAACTCCACCGCGCGCATCAGCGATTCGAACGACAGCGGCACCAGCCCCTGCTGCCAGGCGTAGCCGAGCATGAACAGGTTGGTGGCGATCGCGTCGCCAAGCAGCGCGGTGGCCACGCGGGTGGCGTCGAACTGCAGCGGCGCGCCGCCGTCGAGCGCGTGGCTGATGGCGGCAACGATGTCCGCGGCCGGGAACTGCAGGTCCGGGCGGGTGGTGAAGCTGCCGGGCATCGCTTCCCAGGTGTTGAGCACCACCTGGGTGCGCCCGGCGCGGATCTTCGACAGCGTCCAGTAGTCGTTGACCACCACCATGTCGCAGCCGAGCACGAGGTCCGCCTCGCCGGCGGCGATGCGCACGGCGTGGATGTCGGTGGGCGCACGCGCAATACGAATATGCGTGGTGACCGCGCCGCCCTTCTGCGCCAGGCCGGTCTGGTCGAGCACGGTCGCGCCGCGGCCCTCCAGGTGCCCGGCCATGCCCAGCAGCGCGCCGATGGTGACCACGCCGGTGCCGCCGACGCCGGTGAGCAGGATGTTCCAGGGCTGCGAGAGATCGCTGGCGATCGCAGGCATCGGCAAGTTGGCCAGGCGCTCCGAGGCGTCGACCTTGCGGCCCTTGCGCGGCGTGCCGCCGTGCACGGTGACGAAGCTGGGGCAGAAGCCCTCGACGCAGGAATAGTCCTTGTTGCAGTTGCTTTGGTCGATCTCGCGCTTGCGCCCGAACTCGGTGTCCTTCGGCAGCACGCTCACGCAGAACGACTTCTGCCCGCAGTCGCCGCAGCCCTCGCACACCAGCGTGTTGACGAACACGCGCTTGGCCGGGTCGACCATCTTGCCG
>DATCYC010000087.1:0-1524 GCA_036570525.1 Luteimonas sp. | reverse complement strand
TGCGCCGGCATGTCGTTCAGCGGCGCATCCGCTGCCTGTCGTCGCTCGACCCCGCGCGCATCGCGGCCTGGCCGCAGGTGCGCAGCGCGCGCCGGACCGATGCGCGCATCGAGATCGTCACCGATGCCGCCGAGGCGGTGGTCCGGCGCCTGCTCGGCGAGGACGCGGCATTGTCCGAACTCGAGGTGCAGCGCGCGGGCCTGGCCGAAGCCTTCCTCGAACTCACCCGCGACGATGCCGATGCCGCAATCGCCAACCAGCGCGAGGCTGCCTGATGGACATGATCGCCATCGATGCCAGCCGGCCCCTGCATTCGTCGCTGCGCATCTACCTGCTGGAAGCCAGGCACGAGTTCCTGCGCATGCTGCGCACGCCGTCGTTCGCGCTGCCGGTGCTGCTGTTCCCGGCGCTGTTCTACACCCTGTTCGGCCTGGTGCTGAACCGTGCCGACGGCGGGATGGCGGCGCGCTACCTGCTCGCCACCTACGGTGTGTTCGGGGTGATGGGCGCCGGCCTGTTCGGATTCGGCGTGGTGGTGGCGATGGAACGCGAGCGTGGCTTCCTTGCCTACAAGCGCGCGTTGCCGATGCCGCCGGGCGCCTACCTGTTCGCGAAGATGGCGATGGCGATGCTGTTCTCGATGCTGATCAGCGCGGCGCTGGCCGTGCTTGCGGGCACGCTCGGTGGCGTGTCGCTGGAACCCTGGCAGTGGTTGGCGCTGCTGGCGATCAACGTGGCCAGCGTGTTGCCGTTCTGCGCGATCGGCCTGTTCATCGGCACCCTCGTCGGCGGCCAGGGCGCGCCGGCGGTGCTCAACCTGCTGTACCTGCCGATGGCCTTCCTCTCCGGCCTGTGGCTGCCGCTGGAGATGCTGCCGCAGCTTTTCGCGACGCTGGCGCCGACGTGGCCGCCGTACCACCTGGCGCAGCTGGCGCTGCGGGTGGTGGGGATGGACGGCGGCGGTTCGATGGTGGTGCACGTCGCGATGCCGGTGGCGGTGACCGTCGTGTTCTTCGCTCTGGCGCGGCGGCGCCTGCAGCGGGTCGGCTAGGGAGCGGTTGCCGTGCGCGCGACAGGCGCTACAGTGCCGGTGGCCGGAGGCCCGGCCGCTGCGGACGGTTCGACATGACGCTTTCATCGCTTCCCCAATGGCTGCGGCCGGCACCGGATTCCGTGGTGGCGATCGACATCCGCGTGGGCAAGTCGCCGTGGGTGGAGGCCGTCCACCTGATGTGGTCGATCTGGGTCTTCATCACCCCGACATTCGCCGGTGGCTACACGCTGCGCTGGGCGCTGCTGACGCTGGGTTCGTATCCGCTGTTCGTCCTGCTCTACGCGCTGTGCCTGGTGTTGCCGCGGCGCATCGCCTCGCGGCCGGCATACGGACTGATCGCGCTGTGCCTGGTGCTGCTGCCCTGGTATCCGTCGGGCATCAGCTACTTCATCTTCGGCTGCGTGATGCTGCGGATGCACTGCACGCAGTCGACGTTCGTGTACATCGGGCAACTGCTGCTGGCCAACGTG
>DATCYC010000086.1:0-3779 GCA_036570525.1 Luteimonas sp. | reverse complement strand
TCGGCGTAGGACAACACTTCGGAAATCGTGGCGTTGGGCAGCAGCAGGCGCGCGCCGCCGACCTGGATCAGGACGCCGCGGATGTCCTGGACGGAATCGTTCTGGCTGGATGTGTTCATGCGTGCCTCGAAGGTCAGGACGGCCAGCGTCCGGCGAGCTGTTCGGCGAGCTCTGCCGGCGTGGCCACGGTCGCGCCGCGCGCGATCAATGCGTTCGACGCGGTGGCGTCATAGCAGCCGTCCAGCGCCTGGCCGGCCACCATCAGGCCGGCCGGGACGCGCGCCATCGCCACCTCGACGCTGTCCGCGCTGCTGCCGCTGAGCAGCAGCAGCGCGCTGTCGCCGGCGGGCAGCATGTCCAACATCGGGCCCGAACCGCCTTCGCCCGCGACGAACAGGATTTGCGTCTTGTCCTGCGCGATCGACAGCTCCGGCGGCACGAAGTACACGGTGCCCGCTTCGGCCGATTGCCCGGCCTCGGCCAGCGCGACCGGCAGCTGCGCGGCCCGCCCCATCTGCTTGACCAGCCGGTCGTAGCGGCCGCCATCGAGCTGCAGCCGCACCAGGACCGGGCGCGGGAATCCCTCGGGGATCGCGGCGAGCAGCTGGCGCACCGCGTCCGGCCCGCCCAGTCCGCCCTCGACCAGCACCGCGCCGCGCTGCGAACCGTGGCCGTAGCTGTCGACGTCCGCCAGCGACAGGCCGGAAACACGCTGATCGAGTGCGTCGAGATCGATCGTGGGCTCTGCGGCCGGCGGCGACGGCACCTCGCCGTCCGCGGTTTCCAGCGAATCGACGGACGCCAGCAGCGCGTCGACGTCGACCAGTTCGATGCCGCCGGTGGATGCCGTCGCGCCGGCATCGTCCGGCACGTCGACGACCAGGGATGCACCGTCGTCGTCGATGTCGAAACCGTCGAACGTGATTTCATCGATTTCACCGGACTCCGACGCAGCCGCGTCGTCGACCGGTGTTCCGGTGTCCGTTTCGTCGGCCGGAAGCGCTTCGAGCGTCAGCGAATCGGCGGACAGGGCGTCGATCGCCGCATCATCCGCGTCGCCTGCCTCGACCGGTGCGTCGGCGACCGCGTAATCCTGCTCCAGCGGCGCAGTTACCGCCTCCTGCGCGTCATCGACCAGGGCAAGGCCGCCGGCCGGGTCGGCTTCGAGCCGGACGTCGGGTTCGAGCCCCCCGTCGCGCGGTACTTCGTCGGCAAGCTGCTGTGCTTCGTCGGCAAACGGGGCGATATCCAGGCCGGCGGCATTGCCCGGCGCCGGCAATGCACCGGGCGACGGCTGCAGGTCGCCCTCGGCATCCGCACCCGGCGGCAGCACGTCGTCGTGGCGGTGCAGCTTGGCGGACAGGTGCCGTACCCAGCGCGCCGCGTCCCAGCCCTGGCGCTGCGCGGCCAGCTCGGCTTCGTCGAAGATCACCGTGATATCCGGGCTGGAGAGCAGCGCATCGAAACGTTCCAGCGCGTCCTCGACCGCTGGTTCCAGCGCCACCAGCACCGCCTGCGGATTGCTCGCGATCGCCTCGCCCGGGTCCGAGGACAGCGGGTCGGCCACCAGCACGGTGTCCGCGCCGGCCTGCGCAAGCGCGTCGCCGAGCCGCGTGCGGGCCTCGCCCTCGCGCGCGAGCAGCACCACGCGGGGCGCGCTGCGCTCAGTCATCGGCACGCTGCTCCAGCTTGAGCAGTTCGTAGACGTTGCGCACGAGTTCGTTCTCCTGGTACGGCTTGCCGAGGTAGCGCTCGACGCCGATATCCATCGCGCGCTGGCGGTGCTTCTCGCCGGTACGCGAGGTGATCATCACGATCGGCACGTCGCGCAGGCGCGGGTCGTCCTTCATCTGCGTGGCAAGCTCGTAGCCGTCCATGCGCGGCATCTCGATGTCGAGCAGCATCAGGTCGGGCACGCGCTCTTCCATGCGTTCGAGCGCGTCGATGCCGTCCTTCGCGGTGAGCACCTCGAAGTTGTGGCGTTCGAGCACGCGGCCGGTGACCTTGCGCATCGTCACCGAGTCGTCGACCACCATCACCAGCGGCACGCGGTGGGTCTCGGCGGCCTGCACCGGCTCGACTTCGCGCGGCAGGGTTGCGCGGCGGCGCACCAGCGGTGCGACGTCGAGGATCACCACGACGGAGCCGTCGCCCATGATCGTGGCGCCGAAGATGCCCGGGATCGAGGCCACCTGCGGGCCCACCGGCTTGACCACGATTTCGCGGCTGCCGACGATCTGGTCGACCGCAACGGCGATGCGCAGGTCGCCGGAGCGGATCAGCAGCACCGGCATCTGCAGCTGGCCCTCGGCCTTCGCGATGCCGTGGCCGACCAGCCCGCCCAGGTCGTGTACCGCGTAGTCCTCGCCGCCGTAGGCGTAGCTGGCATCGGGCTTGCCGAACTCGTCGCGACCGATGCGCCCGACGCCGCGCACCGAGGCGATCGGCACCGCGAAGCTGGTCTCGCCGATCTTCACGAACACCGCCTGGGTGACCGCCAGGGTCTGCGGCAGGCGCAGGGTGAAGGTCGTGCCCTCGCCCTTGCGCGAAGCGATGTCGAGCGTGCCGCCGAGCTGGCGCACTTCGCTGGCGACCACGTCCATGCCGACGCCGCGGCCTGCCAGGCGGCTGACCTCGTCGACGGTGGAGAAGCCCGGTTCGAAGATCAGCGCATCGAGGTCGCTGTCGGCCAGCACCGCATCGGCGCGGACCAGGCCACGCTGCTCGCCGCGCTGGCGGATCGCCTCGCGATCGAGGCCGCGGCCGTCGTCGCCGACTTCCAGCACGACTTCCGAACCCTCGCGGCGCACCGCGATGCGGACCGAACCTTCCTCGGATTTCTTCGACTCGCGGCGCTGCTGGGGCGCTTCCAGCCCGTGCGCCACCGCGTTGCGCAGCATGTGCTCCAGCGGCGCGGTCATGCGTTCGAGCACGTTGCGGTCGAGTTCGCCCTGGGCGCCGTCGAGCCTGAGCTGCACCTGCTTGCCGGTGTCGCCCGCGGCCTGGCGGACCACGCGGCGCAGGCGCGGCACCAGCGCGTCGAACGGCACCATGCGCGTGCGCATCAGGCCCTGCTGCAGGTCCGAGCTCACGCGCGACTGCTGCAACAGCAGGGTTTCGTACTGGCGGGTCAGGTCGTCGAGCGTGCCCTGCAGGCTCGACATGTCGGCCGCGGATTCGCCCAGCGCACGCGAGAGCTGCTGCAGGGTCGAGAAGCGGTCGAGTTCGAGCGGATCGAAGGTGGCATCGCTGGTTTCATGCTCGCGCTGGTAGCGGGCGATGATCTGCGCCTCGGTCTCGATGTCGAGGCGGCGCAGCTGGTCGCGCAGACGCATGTTGGTCTGCTCCATCTCGCCCATGGCGTTGCGGAACGCACCGAGCTGCTGTTCCAGGCGAGCGCGGTAGATCGCGACCTCGCCGGCGTAGTTGACCAGCTGGTCGAGCAGGTCGGCGCGGATGCGCACCTGTTCCTGCGGTGCGCGCACGCTGATGTCGTCATCGTCGTCCGCGGCGGCGTTCTCGCCCATCGGCGCCGACAGCGGCTTGAGCTCCGTGCCGGGGGCCGGCACGCGCGGCGCGGGTACCACCGCGTCGGCAGGCGTCGCGGCGGGCGCGGCCTTGCCAAGCGCGCGGGCGTTGAACTCCTCGATCAGCGCTTCCGACGGGTCGATCGCGCGACGCTCGCCGACGCGGGTGACCATCGCATGCAATCGGTCGAAGCCGCGTTCGAGCAGCGGGATGCCGTCGCGGCCAAGTTCGCCGCGCTGTTCGACCACCGC
>DATCYC010000085.1:0-8182 GCA_036570525.1 Luteimonas sp. | reverse complement strand
GGCGCCTGGCGGCCGACGAACAGCGCGGCCATCGCCACCGATGCGGCCAGCGCGGCACCGCCGCCCCAGCGCGCCCAGCGCGGGTGTTTCGAGGCCGTGGCGGCACCGGCGGCCGGTGCGTCATCGCGCTGGTCGACGATCGCGTTGGCGACGCGGCGCGAGAAATCCGCCGGCAGCAGCGCACCCTGGCGGCCGCGCATGACTTCGCCGCAAACCTGCCAGCGCTCCCAGCACGCGGCCAGCTCGCCGTCGTGCTCGAGCCGGCGCAGCATGAACTTCGCCTGGTCGGGCAGCAGCTCGCCATCGAGCATCGCCGAGAGTTGCTGGCGGTGGTGGTCGTCGAGTTTGTCGGTCTGTGGCTGGATCATGTCGTTGGCTTGTGTGTCGTCACGCGGCGTCATCTTGCTGCACGCTCGGGTCCGGTTTCGACCTCCATCAGCGGCCGGAGTTCCGTATCGATCGCCTCGCGGGCACGGAAGATGCGCGAACGCACCGTGCCGATCGGGCAATCCATGCGCTGTGCGATCTCCTCGTAGCTCAGGCCCTCGACCTCGCGCAGGGTGATCGCGGTGCGCAGTTCCTCCGGCAGCGCGTCGACCGCGCGCATCACTGTCTGCTCCATCTGCTGGCGCGCCAGCTCGCGGTCGGGCGTGTCGGTATCGCGCAGGCGGATGCCGGAATCGAACTGCTCGGCATCGCTGACGTCGATGTCCTCGGTGGGCGGGCGGCGCTTGTGCGCGACGAGGTGGTTCTTGGCGGTGTTCACGGCAATGCGGTGCAACCAGGTATAGAACTGGGCGTCACCGCGGAAATTCCCGATCGCGCGGTAGGCGCGGATGAAGGTGTCCTGGGCCACGTCCTGGCATTCGCTCCAGTCGGAGATGTAGCGCCCGATCAGCGCCGCGATCCGGTGCTGGTACTTGCGCACCAGCAGGTCGAACGCGGCGCTGTCGCCGCGCTGTACGCGGCGGACCAGTTCCTGGTCCAGCTCCTGTCCCTGTCGGGTGTCCACCACTTCGGCCATCGGGCCGGTACTCCCTTGGGGCCCGGCCGTGCGGCTGGGCGTTGTGACATGGGGGTGCGAAGGAAAGTTCCGCGGCATCATCGTGTTGCATCTGGGGCCGCGGCGCGCCTGCCACAAGCCATGCCGGCCCCGAAGGGCGTTTCAAGCGCCGATTTGACGCCGGTCGAACATCATCTGGATGATAACGGGCTCCCAGGCACGTTAACGGACCATTCCCATGATTGCAGGGCTCGACGGACTGCGCTTCAGCCACTGGCAAGCCGAGCAGCGCGAGGACGGCATCGTCGTGCTCACGTTCGACCGCGCCGGCGAGTCGGTCAACACCTTCGCCCAGGACGTGCTGATCGAGCTGGAGGCGCTGCTCGAGCGGCTCTCGCTGGACCCGCCAAAGGGGCTGGTGCTGCGTTCGGGCAAGGCGAAGGGCTTCATCGCCGGCGCCGACATCCGCGAATTCGCCGAATTCGACGCGAAGGGCACGATCGGCGACTCGATCCGCCGCGGCCAGCAGGCGTTCCAGCGTCTGGCCGAGCTGCGCTGCCCCACCGTGTCCGCGATCCACGGCTTCTGCATGGGCGGCGGCACCGAGATCTCGCTGGCCTGCGACTACCGCGTGGCCTCGAACGACCCGTCCACGCGGATCGGCCTGCCGGAAGTGAAGTTGGGCATCTATCCCGGCTGGGGCGGCAGCGTGCGCCTGCCGCGGCTGGTCGGCGCGCCGGCGGCGTTCGACATGATGCTCACCGGGCGCACGCTGTCGGCATCGGCGGCGAAGGCGATCGGACTGGTCGACAAGGTGGTCGACGAGGCGACGCTGCTCGACGCTGCGGTGACGCTGGCGCAGAAGGGCACGACGCGGCCGTTCAGGCAGCGCTTCCTGGCCTGGATCACCAACACCTGGCCGGCGCGCCAGCTGCTGGCGCCGCAGATGGCCAAGCAGGTCGCGCGCAAGGCGCCGAAGGCGCACTACCCGGCGCCGTACGCGCTGGTCGAAACCTGGCGTCGCAGCGGCGGCGGCACCCAGGCACTGCTGGCGGCCGAGCGCAAGTCGGTGGTCAAGCTGGCAGGCACGCCGACCGCGCGCAACCTGACCCGCGTGTTCTTCCTGCAGGAGCGACTCAAGGGCCTGGGCGGCAAGGATTCCGGCATCAAGCATGTGCACGTGGTCGGCGCCGGCGTCATGGGCGGCGACATCGCCGCGTGGGCCGCGTACAAGGGCCTCGACGTCACCCTGCAGGACCGCGAGCAGCGCTTCATCGACGGCGCGCAAGTGCGCGCGCAGGAGCTGTTCGCGAAGAAGGTCAGGGACGAGGCCAAGCGGCCGGAAGTCGCCGCGCGGCTGAAGTCCGACCTCGCCGGCGACGGCATCCCCGAGGCGGACCTGGTGATCGAGGCGATCATCGAGCAGGCCGAAGCCAAGCGCGAGCTGTACGCCGCGGTCGAACCGCGCCTGAAGCCCGAAGCGCTGCTCACCACCAACACCTCGTCGATCCCGCTGGACGAGCTGCGCGGACACATCCAGCGCCCGGCGCAGTTCGCCGGCCTGCACTACTTCAACCCGGTCGCGCTGATGCCGCTGGTGGAGATCATCCACCACGACGCGATGGCGCCGGAAACAGGACAGCGCCTGGCCGCGTTCTGCAAGGCGATCGGCAAGCTGCCGGTGCCGGTCGCCGGCACGCCGGGCTTCCTGGTCAACCGGCTGCTGTTCCCGTACATGCTGGAAGCTGCGACCGCGTATTCGGAAGGCATCCCCGGCGCGGTGATCGACAAGGCGGCGGTGAAGTTCGGCATGCCGATGGGGCCGATCGAACTGATCGACACGGTCGGGCTGGATGTCGCCTCCGGCGTCGGCCAGGAGCTGGCGCCCTTCCTCGGCCTCGAAATCCCGCCCGCGCTGGCCACCCCACCCGAGCCGGGCAAGCGCGGCAAGAAGGACGGCCAGGGCCTGTACGCCTGGGCCGAGGGCAAGCCGAAGAAGCCCGAGGTGCCGAAGGACTACAAGGTGCCCGGGGACCTCGAGGACCGGCTGGTACTGCCGCTGCTCAACGAGGCCGTCGCCGCGCTGCACGACGGCGTGGTCGAAGATGCCGACCTGCTCGATGCGGGCGTGATCTTCGGCACCGGCTTCGCCCCGTTCCGCGGCGGCCCGATCCAGTACATCCGCGAGACTGGCGTCGACACCGTGCTGCAGCGCCTGCAGGCGCTGCAGGCGAAGTACGGCGACCGCTTCGCACCGCGCCCGGGCTGGGATTCGCCGGCGCTGCGCGGCTGAAGCCGCTCCTACACGAAGCAACAGACGCTCAGCGCCTGAACCAGCCCGCGATGCTGTAGCGGTCGTCGCACGCCCAGGGGCTGACCAGCGTGACCTGGTGCATCTGCGGTACGCGGAACAGGCTCAGCGAGTTCCAGTACGGGACGAAGGTTTCGATGTCGTCGCCCCCTTCAAGGAACTGCAGTTGCCCGCCCCAGTCCGGCTGCCAGCCGCGACCCAGGTTGATGACGTAGGCGAACGCGCGGTCCTCGTCCTTCGCACTGTCGTTGTGCGCGTTGAGGAAGTGGCCCTGGCGATAGCGCGCGGCCATCGCGCTGACCATGCGGATGCGGCGATCGCCGGTGAGCTCGTGGGTGAATTCGATGAACTGCGGGCTGTTGAGGAAATCGAGTACCACGTGCAGGAGCAGGCCCGGGTCGCGCCCGTCGCGCAACGCCTCGACCATGCGGTAGCGGTCGAACACGAACTCGAAGCCTGCGCGCGCCCTCGCATAGGCCGCGCGCAGAAGCTCGTCGTCCTCGCGTGGGGCGGGAAGCGGACCCTCCAGCGCCAGGTCGGCGCGCTGCGACACCTCCCACGGCACTTCGTGTTCGAGGCATTCGCGGATGCGATCCGCCGCCGAGTCCTGCAGGAAGTCGCGGATCTGCACGCGGCCGCGCTGCGCCAGCTGCGTCCGCCAGGGTTCGATTTCGAGTTCGTTGCTGATCATTGCATTGGCCGTCCCGGTCGCAGCTTCCGCCGCTCTTGCGTAGCGGTATCGATGCGCGGTTCCGGCTACATCGTGTTGGTCGGTTTGTCCGCGCCGAGCGCGCCGGCGAGCAGGGTTTCGATGCGGCCCTTGACGGTGTCGCCCTCGGGCGTATCGGCGAACTGCACGCCCACGCCCGCGGTACGGTTGCCCTGGGCGCCGGTCGGGGTGACCCAGACCACCTTGCCGGCCACCGGCAGGCGCTCGCTGGACTCGGGCAGGGTCAGCAGCACGAAGACTTCGTCGCCGAGGAAGTAGCGCCTGGGCGTGGGCACGAAGATGCCGCCGTACTTCAGGTATGGCATGTAGGCCGCGTAGAGCTGCGCCTTGTCCTTCACCGCCAGCGACAGGATTCCCTGCCGTGCGCCACCTGCTGTCGTGCTCATGCCCTGCCCCTTGCCTGCGTGATCGCGCCGCCGTCTTCCCCGCGCCAGGCCAGCAGCAGCTCGGCGACCGCGAGGTCCGCGCGCACCGTGGTCTGCAGCAGCTCGCGGGTGCGGTTGGCCGCGTCGAACCAGGTGGCCAGCTTCCGGATTCGCGCCGGCTCGGTCAAGCCGGCAGCCTCGGCCTCGGCCAGGACAAGGTCCGCGGCGTGGCGCAGGCGCATCGCCGCGTCGCCGCCGCTGGTCCAGCGCTGCGCGGCCTCGATCGCACCGAGTTCGCCGCGCCCCAGCTTCGCCAGATCCGCGGCGACTTCGCGCCGCAAGGCGATGCCGCCGTCGTGCAGCCACGCATCGGCGAGGCCGGGATGGCCGCGCGCGGCCTCCAGCGCCTCGTCCGCGGCCTTCTGCGCATGCCCCTGCGCCTGCAGCCAGGCCCGTGCCTCGTCGCGTGGCGGCAGGGGGAAGTCGAGCCGCTGGCAGCGACTGCGGATGGTGGCCGGCAGGCGCGCGGGATTGGACACGACCAGCCACAGGTAGCGCCCGGGCTGCGGCTCTTCCAGCGTCTTGAGGATGGCGTTCCAGGCGTGGTAGTTGACCGCGTCCGCGGGCTCGACGATGGCGACCCGCGTCCCCGACTCCGACCCCGACGAAAGCCCGAGCCGCGCCGACAGCTCGCGCATCTGGTCGATCACGATCTCCGTGCGCTGCTTGGCCGGCGACGGCCGCAGCTTCCATTCGTAGCCGACCAGCAGCAGGTCGGGGTGCGAACTGTGGCCATCCGGGTGTGCCAGCGACCCGTCCGGCCGGACCTCCACCGGATCGCGCTGCGCGCGTGCGCCGAACAGGCGGCAGCTGCGGCAGTGTCCGCAGGCCTCGCCCCCTGGCCTCTTTTCCGTGCACAGCGCGTACCGGGCCAGCGCCTCGGCGACCGCGCGCTTGCCGAGCCGCTGCGGACCACACAGCAGCAGCGCGTGCCCGAGCCGTCCGCTGTCCAGCGCCGCGCGCGCCCGTTCGTAGGCACGCTGCTGCCACGGCGCGAATGCCGCCTGGCCGGCGGACGCAACCATCGGGTCGACTCCTGCCACGCGCGCAACTGCGCCACCGCTTCTTCGGCGACGTCCTGCGCGGGCTGCGAGGCGTCGATCACGCGGAAGCGCCGCGGCTCGGCGGCGGCGCGTGCGCGATAGGTGGCGCGCACGCGTTCGAAGAACTCGTCGCGCTCGCGCTCGATCCGGTCCGGGCCGTTCGCCCCGGCTGCAAGGTCGCGGCCGCGGGTGCGCTCCCGGCCGCGGGCCACGTCCACGTCCAGCAGCAGGGTCAGGCCGGGCTGCAGGCCGACCACGCGGCGTTCGAGCTCGGCGATGAAACCTGCATCCAGCCCGCGCCCGCCGCCCTGGTAGGCGTAGCTCGAATCGGTGAAGCGGTCGCTGATCACCCACGCGCCGCGTTCAAGCGCTGGCAGGATCGTTTCGCGCACGTGCTGGGCGCGCGCGGCGAACATCAGCAGCAGCTCGGTCTCGGCAGCCGGCGGTTCGTGCGCAGGATCGAGCAGCAGGCCGCGGATCATCTCCGCCAGCGGCGTGCCGCCCGGCTCGCGGGTATTGACGACTTCGGCGCCCGCGTCCTGCAGCGCGACGCGCAGCGCGTGCAGCACCGTGGTCTTGCCGGCGCCCTCGCCGCCCTCGAGCGAGACGAAGCGCGGATGGGATTGCAGCGCCGTCATTTCGGTCCGTGCTGCGCGCGGTAGCGGCGGATGTATTCGCGCACCGCAGCCTGGTGCTCGGAAAGCGTCTTCGAGAACACGTGCTTGCCGCTGCCGTCTCCGATCGCCACGAAAAACAGCGCGTCGCCATCGGCCGGATGCGTGACCGCCTGCAGCGCATGCGCGCCGACCATCGCGATCGGCGTCGGCGGCAGGCCGTCGCGGGTGTAGGTGTTGTAGGGCGTGTCGGTGAGCAGGTCGGTCTTGCGCAGGTTGCCCGCGTACGCGCTGCCCATGCCGTAGATCACCGTGGGATCGGTCTGCAGGCGCATGCCCAGCTCGAGCCGGCGCATGAACACGCCGGCGATCTGCGGCCGCTCGTCCGCGATGCCGGTTTCCTTCTCGACGATCGACGCGAGCACCAGCGCTTCTTCCTTCGACGCCAGCGGCAGGTCCGCGTCGCGCGACTGCCACGCCGCGTCGAGCGCCTTGTCGAGGGCGTCGTGCGCGCGCCCGAGCAGGTCGAGGTCGCTGTCGCCCCGGGTGTAGGCGTAGGTCTCCGGCAGGAATCGCCCCTCCGGGTGCTGGCCGGGATGCCCCAGCGCCTCCATCAGCGCGGCATCGTCGAGGTCCGCGGTTTCCTGCCGCAGCGGCCTGGCCGTCGCCAGCGCGGCGCGCAGCTGGCGGATGTTCCAGCCTTCGACGATGGTGAAACGGTACGACAGCACCTTGCCGTCGCGCATGCGGACCAGCAGGTCGCGCGGCGTGGTGCCGGGCTCGAGCGGATACTCGCCGACCTGGATCCTGCCGGCGGCTTCGAGCTGGCGCGCCAGCAGCTGCCATTCGAGATCGTGCCCCTCGCGCACGCCCTCCTCGCGCAGGCGCCGCAGCACGCGGGCGAACGAATCACCGCGCTCGACCACGAGCGTGTCGCCCGCCTCCAGCCCGGAAACAGGCGTGTCGACGAAGCCGGTGTAGCGGTCGTAAGCCCAGTAGGCGAACGCGCCGACCAGCAGCGCGGACAAGACGAAGAAAGCGCGCAGGCCGTGCCTGCGCTTGCCTGGCGCGCTCATGGCGCCGGGCCCGTGGTTGCGATGATCGGATGCATGGGGCTCAGGATACCGTCACGGGCGGCTTCGTAGGAGCGCACCTGGGCGCGACCGACGTCACCGGGAAGCCATCGCGCCCGAGTGCGCTCCTACAGACCCAGCGCGCGCAGCATGCCGCGCGCCTTGGCGCGGGTTTCGTCGAGTTCGTGCCGCGGCTCGGAGTCGGCGACGATGCCGGCGCCGGTGCGGAAGCGAAGCTGCGCACCCTCGACCTCCGCGCTGCGGATCAGGATGTTCAGGTCCAGGTCGCCGTCGCGGTTCAGCCAACCCATCGCGCCGGTGTAGGCGCCGCGGCCGACGCGCTCCAGTTCGGCGATGACCTGCATGCAGCGCACCTTGGGGCAGCCGGTGATGGTGCCGCCGGGGAACACGGCGCGGATCACGCCGCCGGGCGTGGCGTCGGCGCGCAGGCGCCCGCGCACGTTGCTGACGATGTGGTGCACGTGCGCGTAGCTTTCCACGCCCATCAGTTCGTCGACCTCGACGCTGCCGGCCACGCATACGCGGCCCAGGTCGTTGCGCTCCAGGTCGACCAGCATCACGTGCTCGGCGCGCTCCTTGGGGTGGCCGACCAGCTCGCGGATGCGGGCGCCGTCGTCGTCGCCGTCGAAACGCGGGCGCGTGCCCGCGATGGGGCGCGTTTCCACCACGTCGCCGCGCACCGAGACCAGGCGCTCGGGCGACGCACTGACCACCGCCCAGCCGTCACCGGCGAACAGGCCGGAGAACGGCGCGGGGTTGGCTTCTCGCAGGCGCTCGTGCAGGCGCGCGGGGTCAAGCGCGTCGTCGAACCGGGCACACCAGCCGCGCGACAGGTTGGCCTGGAACACGTCGCCGGCGGCGAGGTAGTCGAGGATGCGGGTGACGCCGTCGGTAAACGCCGCGGGGTCGTCCTCGCCGCACTCGCGCGGCGCCTGCCACGGGGGCAGCGTCGGCAGCGCGCG
>DATCYC010000084.1:0-6664 GCA_036570525.1 Luteimonas sp. | reverse complement strand
CACGGCCGCTCACTTCCCGCGCGCGGCCTGCATCTCGAGCGCGCGCCATTCCGCGGCCGCGTTGTCGAGCACGCCGTTGACGTAGGTGTGGCCGTGTTCGGAGCCGAAACGCTTCACCGCCTTGAGCGCCTCGTCGATGATCACCCGGTAGGGCACGTCGATGCGGTGCTGCAGTTCATAGGCCGAGATCCGCAGCATGGCACGCTCGATCTGGTCGACTTCCTCGATGCCGCGATCGAGGAACGGCTGCAGCGCGGCGTCGAGTTCGCGCCGGTGCTTTTCGACCCCGCGCACCAAGTCCTCGAAGTATTCGAGGTCGGCCACTTCGTGCGCCTGCTCGTGCGCGAACTGCGCGATCGCGTTCTTCGCGTCGGCGCCGGAGACCTGCATGGCGTACACCGCCTGCAGCGCGCGGCGGCGCGAGCGCGAACGCGCTGCGTGGTCGACTCCGTCCCTGCCGCGGTGGTGACGGCTCACGGCAGCTTGCCCAGCAGGCTGGCCATCTCGAGCGCGACCAGCGCGCACTCCTCGCCCTTGTTGCCGTGACTGCCGCCGGCGCGGCGTTCGGCGTCTTCCTGTTCGTCGACCGCGAGCACGCCGTTGGCGACCGGCACGCGGTAATCGAGCGCCACGCGCAGCAGGCCGTCGGCGCAGCGGTCGGCAACGTGTTCGAAGTGGCGCGTGTCGCCGCGGATCACGCAGCCCAGCGCGATGATCGCCGCGTGTCCGCCACCGGCGGCGATGCGCGCGGCGACCGCGGGGATTTCCCACGCGCCCGGCACCCGCACCACGTCGACCGCGTCCTCGGCAATGCCGTGGCTGGCGAAGGTCTCGCGCGCACCGGCGACGAGCGCGTCGCTGATGCGCGGGTTCCAGCGACTGGCGATGATCGCGAAGCGCGCGCCGTCAGGAGCGCGCAGGTCGCCTTCGTAGTGGGACATGCAGGGAACCGGAGCAATGAGGAACGACAGTTTAGCCTGCCGTCGACGGCCCCGTAGGAGCGCACCGGGGCGCGACCCGGCATCCGCGGGGCAGGCGGTCGCGCCCGAGTGCGCTCCTACGCGGATTCGAGGTACTCGACGACTTCCAGGCCGTAGCCGGCCAGGCCGACCTGCTTGCGCGGGGTGCCCAGCACGCGCAGCTTGCCCAGGCCAAGGTCGGCGAGGATCTGGCTGCCGGCGCCGTTGCGGCGCCACTCGGCCAGCGCCCCGGCGCGCGCCGGCTCGGCCTGCGGCTGCTGGCGGATGCGCGCCAGCAGCGCCTCGGCCTGTTCGGCCTCGCTTCGATGGGCTTCGCCCAGCAGCACCAGCGCGCCACGGCCTTCGCGGTCGATCGCCGCCAGCACCTCGCCCACCAGCGGCCCGAAATCCGCGCGCCGCCAGTGCAGGCCGTCGGCCAGGCGGTTGTGCACGTGCACCCGCACCAGGGTCGGCGTGGCCGGGTCCGGCTCGCCGCGCAGCAGGGCGAAGTGCAGCGTGTGGCTGAGCCGGTCGCGGTAGGTGTGCAGGCGGAACGCGCCGTGTTCGGTGTCGATCTCGCGTTCATCGACGCGCTCGACCGTGTGCTCGGTTTCCAGGCGATGGCGGATCAGGTCCTCGATCGAGCCGATCTTCAGCCCGTGCTCGCGGGCGAACACTTCCAGCTGCGGCCGCCGCGCCATGCTGCCGTCGGCGTTGAGGATCTCGACCAGCACGCCGGCCGGCTCCAGCCCGGCAAGCATGGCCAGGTCCGCCGCCGCCTCGGTGTGCCCGGCGCGGGTGAGCACGCCGCCCGGCTGCGCGGTGAGCGGGAAGATGTGGCCGGGCTGGGCCAGGTCGCGCGGCTGCGCGTCGGGACGCACCGCGGTGCGCACGGTGTGCGCGCGGTCATGGGCGGAAATGCCGGTGGTGACGCCCTCGGCGGCCTCGATGCTGACGGTGAAGTTGGTGTGGTGCGACGAGGTGTTGTCGCGCACCATCGGCGGCAGCCCGAGCTGGGCGCAGCGCTCGCGGGTGAGCGACAGGCACACCAGCCCGCGTGCATGGGTGACCATGAAGTTGATGTCGGACGGCTTGACCAGCTCGGCGGCCATGATCAGGTCGCCCTCGTTCTCGCGGTCCTCGTCTTCGACGACCACGACCATGCGCCCGGCGCGCAGCTCTTCGAGCAGTTCGGGGATCGGGGCGAAGCTCATGCGCCTGCTCCTGCAGTCAGCAGCCGCTCGACGTAGCGCGCGACCAGGTCGATTTCCAGGTTCACGGCGTCGCCTGCTTTCGCCTGCGCGAACGCGGTGTGTTCGATGGTGTGCGGGATCAGCGCGACTTCGAAGCCGCTGTCGTCGATCGCGTTCACGGTCAGGCTGACGCCGTCGACGCAGATCGAACCCTTCCGTGCGATGTACCGGTGCAGCGGCGCGGGCGCATCGAACGCCCAGCGCTGCGCACGCGCGTCGTCGACGATGCCGCGCACGCGCCCCACCCCGTCGACGTGGCCACTGACCAGGTGGCCGCCGAGGCGGTCGTCCGGACGCATTGCGCGCTCCAGGTTCACGGCTGCGCCCACCGGCAGTTCGCCGAGCGTGGTCAGCGCCAGCGTCTCGGTGGAGGCGTCGACGTCGAAGTGGGCGTCGTCGAACGCCATCACGGTCAGGCAGGCGCCGTTGACGCTGATGCTTTCGCCGAGCACTGCGTTTTCGAACGGCAGCGTACCCACGGCAATCCGCAGCCGCGCGTCGCCGCCGCGCAGCTCGCGGGCGGCCAAGCGGCCTACGCCTTCAATGAGTCCTGTGAACATGAAACGTTTTCCTCGCGCTGGGCAATGAAAAACGTCCTTGGGCATGCGGCTGCACGCGGCTGGGCCGCGCGCTGCTGTCTTCTTTCATCCGGACTGTGAGGAAGCGTGCCGCTTCCAACCGTCGGCTCCGGCATCGGACCGGATCTGCTGACCTTCCGGGGCCTGCGAAGGACTCGCAAACCGCGGAAGCGCTCGCGGGCTCGCGCGTGGCCTCGTGGAGGCGCCGCGCCTACCGCCGGTGGGGAATTTCGCCCCGCCCTGAAGACGTCTTGCTCTGGTGGATCACCGGAGGAATCCGGCGGCGGGATTCTAGCATCCGGGCGGCGGCGGGCCGGCGCGACGGAGCATTCCGCCGATGGCGTCGCCGGCTGGAACACGGCCGCAGGCTTCTGCTCCATCGCGTGGAATTCGAAGATCAAGAGCCGTCGGGGGCGTAGCCCCGACCTACGGAGCGGGTTGCGCGGCTTTGGGCCGCAGCAGCAGGCGCAGGTCGTCGCCGACGTGGCGCGTCTCGACCAGCTGCAGTTGCAGCCGCTGCGCCATCTGCTCGATGCCCAGGCCGGCGAACAGCGGGCGGGCGTCGCCACCGAGCAGCACCGGCGCCATGTAGAGCAGCAGCTCGTCGACCAGCCCGGCCCGCAGGAAGGCGCCGGCCAGGGTGGCGCCGGTCTCGACCTGCGCCTCGTTGATCCCACGAGCGGCCAGCAGCGCCAGCACCGCCTCCAGGTCCAGCTCGCCGCCACGCAACGGCACGGCGGCACGCTCGGCGGAAAAATCGCGCGGCGGCTTCACGTCCGGGGCGTGCAGGTAGAGCGTCGGCGCGTCGCCCTCGCGGACCTTGCCGCGGGCAACGGTCGCAAGGCCGGTGTCGAGCACAACGCGCAGCGGCGGCACGAACTGCGTGTCGTCGCCGAAGCGCACGGTGAGCTGCGGATCGTCGGTCAGCACGGTGCCCGAGCCGGTCAGGATCGCGCCGCTGCGCGCGCGCCAGTGCATGACGTCGGCGCGCGCGGCCTCGCCGGTGATCCATTTCGAATCGCCGTTGGCCATCGCGGTGCGGCCATCGAGGCTGCTGCCGAGCTTGATCCGCAGCCACGGCCGGCCGCGCCCGATGCGCGAGAGGAAGCCGCGATTGAGCGCCCGCGCCTGGGCTTCCATCAGTCCCGACTGCACCTGCACGCCTGCCGCGCGCAGGCGCTCGAAACCCTTGCCGTCGACGGCCTCGAACGGGTCGCGCATCGCCGCGACCACGCGCGTGACGCCGGCGGCGATGAGCGCGTCGGCGCAGGGCCCGGTGCTGCCGGTGTGCGCGCAAGGTTCGAGGGTGACGTAGGCGGTGGCGCCCTTCGCGCGGTCACCAGTCTGCTCCAGCGCGAACACTTCCGCGTGCGGCCCGCCCTGGCGCTGGTGCCAGCCTTCGCCCACCACCTCGTCGCCGCGGGCGATCACACAGCCGACCATCGGGTTGGGCCGCGTGGTGTAGGCGCCGCGCTCGGCCAGGCGCAGGGCGCGGGCCATCATGGCGTGGTCGGTGGCGGGGAAAGAAAAGGGGGTCAGAGTCACTTTTCCTTGTTCCCATTCGGCTGCCGTGAGCCTTGGGGGAAAAGTGACTCTGACCCCTTTTTCTTTCCCTTGCCGGCGTTCTTGTCGAACGGCACGACCTCGGCGCCGAGCAGCGGCAGCTGGCCTTCGCCGGGCAGGTCGCGCTCGAGGCGGTCGAGCTCCTCGCGGAAGTCGGCCACGTCCTCGAAAGAGCGGTACACGGAGGCGAAGCGTACGTAGGCCACGTGGTCTAGCTTGCGCAGCTCGGCCATCACAAATTCGCCTACCCGGCGCGAGGGCAGCTCGCGTTCGGTGGTCATGCGCAGCTGGTGGATCACCGCGCGCACCGCGGCCTCGGTCTGCTCTTCCGACACCGGGCGCTTGTGCAGCGCGCGGTCGAAGCTCTGGCGCAGCTTGCGCGCGTCGAAGGTGTCGCGGCGCCCGTCGGACTTGATGATCGCCGGCAGCTTGAGTTCGATCGTCTCCAGCGTGCTGAAGCGCTCGCCGCAGGCCTCGCACTCGCGCCGGCGGCGGATCGTCGCGCCGTCCTCGCTGACGCGCGAGTCGATGACGCGGGTGTCTGCGTGCTGGCAGAAGAGGCAATGCATCAGGCGACGGGATTGGGGATTGGGGATTCGGGATTCGGGGATGCGGGGTCCGAAGATGCAGGAAGGAGGTCCACTTTCGCGAATCCCAAATCCCCAATCCCGAATCCCGGCTTCCTAGCCATACACCGGGAACTGCGCGCACTGCTTCAGCACGTTCTCGCGCACGCCCGCGATGACCTTCTCGTCCTTCGGGTTGTCCAGCACGTCGCACATCCAGTTGGCCAGCGCGACGCAGTCGGGCTCCTTGTAGCCGCGCGTGGTGACCGCGGGCGTGCCGATGCGCAGGCCGGAGGTGACGAAGGGCTTCTGCGGGTCGTTGGGCACGGCGTTCTTGTTGACGGTGATGTTGGCCTTGCCCAGCGCGGCCTCCGCGTCCTTGCCGGTGATGCCCTTGCCGATCATGTCGACCAGCATCAGGTGGTTCTGCGTGCCGCCGGAGACGATGCGGTAGCCGCGGTCGATGATCACCTTCGCCATCGCCTGCGCGTTCTTCACGACCTGCTGCTGGTATGTCTTGAATTCGGGCTCCAGCGCTTCCTTGAACGCGACCGCCTTGGCCGCGATCACGTGCATCAGCGGGCCGCCCTGGATGCCGGGGAAGACGATGCTCTGCAGCTTCTTGGTCATGTCGTCGAACTTGTCGCCCGCGCCCTCGCGGCTGGCGACGATGATGCCGCCGCGCGGGCCGCGCAGGGTCTTGTGCGTGGTCGAGGTGACCACGTGCGCGTGCGACACCGGGTTGGGGTATTCGCCGGCGGCGATCAGGCCGGCGACGTGGGCCATGTCCACGAAGAACCAGGCGCCGACCTTGTCGGCGATCGCGCGGAAGCGCGCCCAGTCGATCTCCTGCGAATAGGCCGAGAAGCCGGCCACGACCATCTTCGGCTTGTGCTCGACGGCCAGGCGCTCGACTTCGTCATAGTCGATCAGGCCTTCGTCGTTGACGCCGTACTGCACGGCTTCGAGGATCTTGCCGCTGATGTTGGGCTTGGCCCCGTGCGTGAGATGCCCACCATGCGCCAGCGACATGCCGAGGATGGTGTCGCCCGGCTGCAGCAGCGCGAAGTACACGGCCTGGTTGGCCTGCGAGCCCGAGTGCGGCTGCACGTTGGCGTAGTCGGCTCCGAACAGTTCCTTCACCCGGTCGATCGCCAGCTGCTCGGCCACGTCGACGTACTCGCAGCCGCCGTAGTAGCGCTTGCCCGGATAGCCTTCGGCGTACTTGTTGGTCAGCTGGCTGCCCTGGGCCTCCATCACCCGCGGGCTGGCGTAGTTTTCCGACGCGATCAGCTCGACGTGGTCTTCCTGGCGACGGTTCTCGTCGGCGATGGCCTGGGCGAGTTCGGGGTCGTAACCTTCGATGCGGGAATCGCGCGGGAACATCGTCATCTCCGGGACGGGGCGGGAATTGCGTCAATTGTAGCCCGCGCCCCGGCGGGAGCGGCCGTCTCCGGGGGTCGCGTGCCGGTATCCGGTCGTGGCATGGCCGCCCCCACGAAAAAGGGCGCGCCGGTCGGCGCGCCCTCGGTTCGGTCCAGCCCTGCCCCGGATCAGTGGCTCAGGATCAAGTCGGCGATGATGCCCGTGGCGATTGCCACCAGCAGGTAGTCGCCGGCGTCGCTGCGGCGCCAGTAGTAGCCGCTCGGCGGGCGGCGCAAGCCGTAGCTGTAGTAGTCGTTGACCACGTAGGTGCGGCCGTAGCCGGCCCGGTAATAGCGATGGCCGCGGCTCCAGCGCGGCGG
>DATCYC010000083.1:0-7428 GCA_036570525.1 Luteimonas sp. | reverse complement strand
ACCTTCAGGCCTTCGTCGCGGGCGTACCGCAGCGCCGCTTCCACCAGTTTGCCGGCAATGCCGCGGCCGCCCATCTCGGGCGGCACTTCGGTGTGGTTGATGGCAAGGATGTCGCCCTCGCGCGTGTACTCGACGAAGGCCTCGCGGCCGTCCTCGCTGACCGCGAAGCGCCCGCGGTCGCGGTCATGGCCGATTCCGCTGCCGTCCACTCACCGTTCTCCCGTTTTCGTTTCAGCGATTATCGCGCTTTCCCTGGTCGTGGCGGCCCTGCGTGCCGATGCTGCCCTGGGTCGCCTGCAGCCGGCTCTCGGCGGCGTGCAGTTCGGCCGCCTTCGCCGCGGCCTCCCCTGACTGGTAGCCGCCATGGTCGCCGACGTCGTGGCCACCATCGAGCTGCTGCCAGGGCGGCGGCTGCCGATCATGCTCCTGCTTGGCTTCGAGCAGCTTGCGGGTGTTCTCCAGCGCCTGCTCGGGGGTAATCCGACGCGGCCTGGCGGCAGGCTTCCGGCGGGCCACGGTTTCCTTCGCCGCGGATTTGCGCGCGGTGCCGGCGGCGCGCGATGGCTTCGACACAGGCCTGGCCGCCCTGGCGATGCGCTTCGTGGCCGGCTTCTTCCTGGCCGACTTCCTTGCGGTCGTCTTCTTCGAAGTCGGCTTCTTCGCAGTTGGTTTCCTCGCGGTCGACTTCCTGGCCGTGGTTTTGCCCGCCACCTTTTTTGTCGCGGCCTTGCGAACAGTCTTCTTCGTGACCTTCTTCACGGCCTTTCCGGCAGTTTTCTTCGCAGCCTTCCGGGCGGCCTTCTTCGGAGCCGACTTTCGCGTTGGAGCCTTGCTCGTCGCCTTGCGGGCGGCGGACTTCTTCACGGTCGCCTTCTTCTTCGTTGCGACCTTCTTCACTGCGGCCTTCTTCACCGCGGTCTTCCTTGCTGCGACCTTCTTCTTCGCGGGCGTCTTGCGTGCCGCCGCCGCGGAGGCGGCCCTCTTCGCCGTCGATTTCCCGGCCGCCGCCTTCTTCCGCGCGACCTTCTTCTTCGCCGTCTTCCCGGTCTTCGCCGCTGTCCGCTTCACGGTACGCCTGGTCGCCATTTCGACTCCGTATTCGCTGGGGATTGCGGCAGGGATAGCATCGGCGCCATTCACTCCGGGTGAGCGCCCACGCCGGCCTTTGGTTGTCATTCAGCGGACGAAGCACGCGGTTTGCTGACACGTTGCGTCACCTGCCAGCCGCCGCTGGACGGCACCGGGACGTTGGCACGCTTGCTGCTTCCCTTCCTGCCGAGAGGGAGGAACCGACATGTACGAGCAAGACGAAAACGCCGAGCACGAGGCCATGACCCGCCTGTTCGATCTCACCCGTAACGGAGAGACCGACAACTGCGAATACAGCCAGCTCGACTCGATGATCTACGGGCGCCTGGAGCAGGCCTACGGCAGCAACGGCACCGCCCCTCTGCAGGCCGGCGCGATCCAGGTGCAGACGGCCGAGGCCTGACCCCGGCCGCCGGCCTTCGCGCCGCGCACTAGCCGAACGACGGGTTGGCCAGCGCCGACAGGAAGTGCGGGAACAGCGCCGGTTCCATGACCAGCGCGAACAGCACGCCGTAACCCGCGCCCCACAGGTGGGCGCTGTGGTTGACGTTGTCGGTACCGCGCCGGTCCATCCAGATGCTGTAGCCCACGTAGATCACCGCGTAGAGGATCGCGGGGATCGGGATCGGGATGAAGAAGATGTAGATCCCGGTCCATGGCGCCATCAGGATGAAGGCGAACAGCACCGCCGACACCGCGCCCGACGCGCCCAGGCTGCGGTACTGCGCATCGTGGCGGTGCTTGAGGTAGGTGGGCAGGATCGCGATCACGATCGCCGACAGGTAGAACAGCACGAAGCCGATCACGCCGATCCGCTCGACGAATACCTGCTCCACCGGCCGGCCGAAGAAGAACAGCGTGATCATGTTGAACAGCAGGTGGCCCAGGTCGGCATGGATGAAACCGTGCGTGACCAGCCGGTCGTACTGCTTGTGGCGGTCGACCGCCGGTGGCCACAGGATCAGGCGGTCGAGCAGCTGCCGGTTGTTGAATGCCAGCCACGAAACGATGCCGGTGGCGATGACGATGATGAGTGTGATCGACAGGTTCATCGGAAGGTGCTTCCTCGTTGCGGGGCGGGTCGTGGCTCCGGTCAGCTCCGGTAGTGGTCCTGCAGCGGATAGCGCCTGGCATACCAGGCGAACGCCGCCGCCGCGATGAACGCGAAGATCGCGAAGAAGAACATCAGGAACGCCGTCTCGCTCAGCCCGGTCTCGGCGATGCGGGTGGTGACCGCCTCGTTGCGCACCGCGGCGTTGGTCAGCAGCACCCACAGGTTGCCGTAGGACACCGACAGCAGCCAGAAGCTCATGATCACGCCCTTCATCGACCGCGGCGCCTGGCTGTAGGCGAACTCCAGGCCGGTGGCCGACACCAGCACCTCGCCCATCGTCAGCAGCGCATACGGCAGCACCTGCCAGGTGATCGACACCGCGTCGCCGCCGTCCATCCACAGCTGCAGCATGCCGGCCGCGATCCAGGCCAGGCCCGAGAACGCGATGCCCGACCCCATCCGCCGCAGCGCGGTGACCTCCATGCCGGTGCGCCGCAGCAGCGGGTACAGCACCAGGTTGTTGAACGGGATCAGCAGCATCACCAGGATCGGGTTCAGCGCCTGCATCTGCGCGGCGGAGAACCAGTCCGGCTTGGCCATGTCCTCGCCCTGCAGCACCCAGGTCGAGGCCTTCTGGTCGAACAGCGACCAGAACGGGGTGACCAGCGCGAACACGATCAGGATCCGCAGCACCGCGCGCGCGCCGTCGACCGCTTCGTCCGGATGCACGCCGCGGGCGCGGTCGAGCTGCATCGAGGCGCCGATGCCGCCGAAGGCGATCAGCAGCCCCAGCGCCACCAGCACCACGATCACGCCGTTGGCGGCCGCCGCCGACGCCGACTCGGCGCCGGAAACCACGCCGGGCAGCGAGGCCAGCGCCACCAGCGCCAGCACCGAACCGAGGCCCGCGACGACCAGGCCCATGCGCCCGCTCCCCTGCGCGAACAGCGCGGTGCGCACCACGCGCAGGAACGAGTGCGGGTTCGAGGTCGCCGGCGGCACGTGCACGTACTTGTTGCGGCCGGCCCAGAAGATCACCGTCGCGACCGCCATCAGCAGGCCCGGGATGCCGAACGCGACGCTGGGCCCGTATTCGCGCAGGAAGATCGGCATCAGCAGCGAGGCGAAGAACGAGCCGAAGTTGATGATCCAGTAGAAGGCGTCGTAGACGACCTTGGCCAGGTGCTTGTTGCTGCGGTCGAACTGGTCGCCGACGAAGGCCGAGACCAGCGGCTTGATGCCGCCCGATCCGAGCGCGATCAGGAACAGGCCGGTGAAGAAGCCGGTGCGGTTGCCCTCGAACAGCGCAAGGCAGGCGTGGCCGGCGACGTACACCAGCGACAGCCAGAACACGGTGTTGTACTTGCCGAAGAAGCGGTCGGAGATCCAGCCGCCCAGCAGCGGGAAGAAGTACACCCCGATGACGAAGATGTGGAAGATGTCCTTCGCCGCGCCCTCGCGCATCGACTCGGGCAGGTAGGCCAGCAGGATGCTGCTGACCAGGAACGGCACCAGGATGTTGCGCATGCCGTAGAAGCTGAAGCGCTCGCAGCCTTCGTTGCCGATGATGTAGGGGATCTGCCGGGGCAGCTTCGCGGGGTGGCCTGCGGCCGCGGCGGGTGTGGTCATCCGGGAGTCTTGGTCTGGGGCAGGCGCCAAGCCTAACCGATGGCGCGCCGGTTCCCGCGGCCGGGGCGGATATCGGCTCGAATGCGTCCGGCGGCCCCGATGCCGACGCGCTCGCGCCGGTCAGCTGCATCCGGTCAGCTGCGCCAGGTCAGGTCCATTCGGCGAGCCCCTCGCGCGCGTACAGTTCGCGGAACGAGGGCAAGGCCCGCATTCGGCCGGCCAGGGCGTCCAGGTGCGGCCACGCGGTCGCCGGACGCGGCATGTGTCGCGACCAGCGCATCAGCATCGTCAGGTAGAAGTCCGCCGCGCAGGGCCAGTCGCCCAGCAGATACGGGCCGTGCTGCGCGAGGTGGGCGTCGATCCGCGTCCACACGGACTCGATGCGCTCGCGCGTGGCGGCGTGCACCGCCTCCTCGCGGCCTTCGCCGGCCGGTTCGTGCGGGTACCACCACATCCGGAACAGCGGCTGCACCACGTTGGCCAGGTGGAAGGTCCACTGCAGGAAGTCCAGGCGCCGCGGCGCGTCGACCGGCGGCGACAGCCGCGCCTCCGGATGCGTGTCGGCCAGGTGCACCAGCAGCGCCGCCGCTTCGGCGTGCGGCCGACCGTCGATCACCAGCGTCGGCACCACGCCGTGCGGATTGAGTTCGAGGTAGGCCGGGGACTTCTGCGCGCGCGATTCGAAGTCGACCAGCGACAGCTGGTGCGGGATAGCGAGCTCGATCAGCAGCCAGTGCACCACCATGCTGGCGGCTCCCGGCGAGTAGTAGAGCGTGTGCATGGGCCGTGCTCCGGGGGAAGCGACCGCAGCATTATGGGTGTCCGATGCCTCGATCGGCAAAGCCGCAAGAACACCTCGCGGATGCCGGCGCGGATCGAAATGCCAACCCGGGCGCTGCCCGGCCACGCGCATTGCGGCATCATTCGCGGTTCCAGACGATTCCCGGGACCGACATGCGCCAGCCGCTGACCTTCGCCGCGTTGCTCCTCGCCCTCACCCTGCCGGCACTTCCGGCCGCGGCGCAGGACGCACCGCTGACCACCGTGGCCGAGCACTCGGGCTTCGTCCAGACCGGACGCTATGCCGAAGTGGTCGAGCTCTGCGCAGCCTTCGCCGATCGCTATCCGGACGCCGTGCGCTGCATCGACTTCGGCACCACGCCCGAGGGCCGGCCGATGAAGGCGCTGGTGGCCACGCATACCGGTGCGTTCACGCCGGAACAGGCACGCGCGCAAGACCTTCCGGTGCTGCTGGTCCAGGGCGGCATCCACGCCGGCGAGAGCGACGGCAAGGACGCCGGCTTCCTGGCCCTGCGCCAGGCGCTCGAGGGCGAGGCCGCACCCGGCGCGCTCGACCGCCAGGTGCTGCTGTTCGTGCCGGTGTTCAACGTCGACGGCCACGAGCGCTTCGGGCGCTGGAACCGCCCCAACCAGCGCGGCCCCGAGGAAATGGGCTGGCGCACCACCGCGCAGAACTACAACCTCAACCGCGACTACCTGAAGGCCGACGCGCCGGAAATGCAGGCGATGCTGGCGCTGGTCGACGCCTGGGACCCGATCCTCTACGTCGACCTGCACGTGACCGACGGCGCCAAGTTCCGCCAGGACGTGTCGTACCAGGTCGAACCGGTGCACGCCGGCGACAAGCAGCTGCGCGAGGACGGCCTGGCGATGCGCACGGCGCTGGTCGATGCGGTCGCCGCGCAGGGCGCGCATCCGCTGACCTTCTATCCGTCGTTCGTGGAAGAAGACAACCCGGCGTCCGGCTTCGTCGACGGCGTCGCTCCGCCGCGCTTCTCGCACGGCTATTTCCAGCTGCGCAACCGCTTCGGCCTGCTGGTCGAGACGCACTCGTGGAAGGAGTACCCGGTGCGGGTGAAGATCACCCGCGACACGGTCGTCGCCCTGCTCGCGCAGACGGCCGCGCACGGCGGCGACTGGCTGGACGACGCGCACGCGGCTGACGAGCGTGCCGCGCAGCTCGGCGGAAAGCCGGTGCCGCTGTCCTGGAAGGCTACCGAGAAGGTGCGCACCGTCGACTTCCTCGGCTACGCCTACACGCGCACGCCGTCGGAGGTTTCCGGCGCGCTGATGACGCGCTACGACGAAACCACGCCGCAGCTGTGGAAGCTGCCGCTGCGCGACGAGATCGTGCCGCGCCTGAGCATCGTCGCGCCCAGGGGCGGCTACCTGGTGCCTGCCGCGCACGCGGCCTGGGTCGGCGGGAAGCTGGCGCTGCACGGGATCGAGTTCCGCAAGCTGGACGCCGCCCTGCCCGCGGCGAAGGTCGAGGCGTTCCGCGCGGACGAAACCGCGTTCGATGCGAAGTCGGTCGAAGGCCACCAGCGCCTGTCGCTGGAAGGCGGCTGGAAGCCGGAGACGCGCGACGTCGCCGCCGGCGCGCTGTTCATCCCGATCGCGCAGGCGAAGGCGCGGCTGGTGATGGCGATCCTCGAACCGCAGGCGCCCGACGCGCTTGCCGCCTGGGGCGAGTTCAACAACGCCTTCGAGCGCAAGGAGTACATGGAGCCATACGTGGCCGAGGAGGTCGCGCGCGAGATGCTGGCGAAGGACGCGGCACTGAAGGTGCGGTTCGAGGAGAAGCTGCGCGACGACCCGGAGTTCGCGGCAAGCCCGCGCGCGCGGCTGGACTTCTTCTACCGCCTGCATCCGTCGTGGGACGAGCGGTTCAACCTGTATCCGGTGCTGCGGACGGCGGTGGTCCCGGGCGGCCGCTGACATTGCGTTGGCGGCCTCTGCGCGACAATCGCGCTCCCACGACACCGCGTGACGACCGGAGCCCCCATGCACGCCATCGCCTTCCCGTCCCTCATGCGCCTTCTTGTGTTGGCATCGGCTTTCGCGCTGGCCGCGTGCGCGTCCGTACCCGGTCCCGCCGCGCGCGCGGACGAACCGTCGCCCGAAATCACCCTGGTCACCCTCAACCTCTGGCACGACAAGGGCGACTGGCCGAAGCGCCAGCGCCTGATCGTCGAGACGCTGCGCGAACTGCGCCCGGACGTGATCGTGCTGCAGGAAGTGTTCCAGCACGAAGGCCTGCCCAACCAGGCGCGGACGCTGGCCGAGGCACTGGGCTACGAATACGTGTTCGCATCGGTCGACGCGGCCGACGGGCCCAAGCGCTTCGGCAACGCCATCCTCAGCCGCCATCCGATCCTCGAACACGACTGGAAAGCGCTCGAACCACTGGACGACTTCCGCAGCATCGTCCACGTGCGGCTCGCCATCGACGGGCGCGGGATCAACGTCTACGACACCCACCTGCACTGGACCGAGGGCGGCGGCGCGATCCGCGCGGAACAGGTCGCCGACGCGCTGCGCTACATCGCCGCCACCGACGATGGCCTGCCTTCGGTGCTGGCCGGCGACCTCAACGCCTCGATGGATGCGCCGGAACTGCAGCCGCTGCTCGGACCCTTTCTCGACGCTTACGCGGCGCTGCATCCGGGCATGGCGCCGGGCGACCGCGCCCACGCCACGCTCGACCTGGCGAAGTACCCGCCGCGCCACATCGACCAGGTCCTGCTGCAGCGCGACGCATTCGTGCCGCTGCAGGCTGCGGTGATCCTCGACGAACCCGATGCCGAAGGCACCCTGGCTTCCGACCACTACGGCGTGCTGGCGAGGTTCCGCGT
>DATCYC010000082.1:0-2925 GCA_036570525.1 Luteimonas sp. | reverse complement strand
GGTTGCGGTGTTCCGGCGGTGCCGTCGTTGCCGGCGAGCAGGCGCTGGCGCTGCGCCCAGAGTGCTTCGAGTTCGTCGTCGGTTGCGTTGCGGGCGTAGCCGGCCTGCAGGGCGCGGTCGATCGCGCGCAGTTCGACGTCCACGGCGGTGGGAGCGGGCGCGACGGGGACCGTTGCCACGACGGGCTGCGCAGTCCGGGAGGCATCGGGCGCGGGCGACCGCATCAGCGGCGACAGCGCGGCCACGGTGGCCAACGCCAGCGTCGTGGCGGCGATGCCGATGCGCCGCCGCCGCATGCGGCCGCGCGCGCTGTTGACGCGCTGCCACAGGTCGTCGGGCAGCGGTGCGTCCGGCAGCTGCCGGAGATGTTCTTGCAACAGGTCGTCAGGGGTCGTCATGGGAGTGTGGTTCGTTCAAGGGTTCGTCCAGTTCGAGTCGCAGCCGCGACAGGCCGCGCGAGACGATCGACTTCGACCAGCTCTCGCTGCGGTCGAAGCGCCGGCCCAGCTCGGGATGCGACCAGCCCTCCATCGCATGCAGCCATATCACGGTACGTTCCACGGGCGTCAGCCGTCGCAGCAGGCCGACCGATTCGGCGTGCAGCGCGGGTTCCGGCCCGTCAGCGGGCTGCGCATCGTCGTCGTCGAGGGCGACCAGGCGCTTGTCGCGGCGGATCCGGTCGATCGCGGCATTGGCCGCGACGCGCTTGAGCCAGGGCCGCAGCGGCGTGCCGGGGCGCAGGCCGCCGAGGAACTGCAGCATCTTCAGGAAGCATTCCTGGGTGATGTCCTCGGCGGTCGCGTGGTTGCCGGTCAGGCGCAGCGCGAGCGAGTGGATCGCACGCGCGTGGCGCCGGTAGATCTCGGCGAACGCCGCCTCCTGCCCCCTCCGCGCGCGGCGGACCAGCTGAGTCTCGTCGTCCCTGTCGTTGATGTCGGGCATTGCGTCTTGGTACGCACCGGAGCGTGGAATCGTCGCAGCCGGCTGCGGACGACTGCGCGCCTTGCCGGTCAGGCCAGCGTCGCGTCGAGCATCGCCAGCCGCTGCGGCGTGCCGACGTCGGTCCAGCGACCGCGGTGGTGTTCGCCGCTGACGCGCGACCGCTGCATCGCGGCGCGCAGCAGGGGTGCGAGCTTGAACCTCGGCGGTATCGCTTCCGCGCCGGGCGCATCGCCGATCACGTCGCGCCAGCCCGCGAGCAGCGACGGGCGATAGACGCCGATGCCGGCGAACGTCAGGCGCGGCTCGCCCTCCGCGACGACCCGGCCGTCGGCGTCGAGCACGAAGTCGCCGCGCGGGTGGTGCGTCGGGTTGTCGACCAGCACCAGGTGCGCATCGCCCGCCGGTTCGGGCGGCAGGCGGCTGAAGTCGTGGTCGGTCCAGATGTCGCCGTTGACGGCGATGAACGGTTCGTCGCCATCGCCGTCGCCGCGCAGCAGCTGCAGCGCCTGGTGCATGCCGCCGCCGGTTTCCAGCGGCACCGCGCCTTCCTGCGAATACTCGATGCGCAGTCCCCAGCGCGCGCCATCGCCGAGCACCCGCGGGAACTGCCCGGCCAGCCACGACACGTTGACCACCACCTCGCGCACGCCGAGCGCGGCGAGCTTTTCCAGGTGCCAGGCGATCAGCGGTTTGCCGCCGGCCATCAGCAGCGGCTTGGGCGTGGTGTCGGTCAGCGGGCGCATGCGTTCGCCGAGACCCGCGGCGAAGATCAGTGCCTTCATGGCGCGGCCAGCGCCGCATCGCGGGATGGGGAAGCGGCTGGGGCGGACATCCGGTCTCCGATGGGACGAAGCATTCGGGGCACAGGGTAAACTGCCGGCCTCCGTTTTCGATGGAATCGACGATGTCCGAACAAGATCCGCGGCTCCTGCCGGTCCTGCTGTCCGGCGGCTCCGGCACCCGCCTGTGGCCGCTGTCGCGCGAGGCCTATCCCAAGCAGTTCCTGCCGCTGGCCGGCGAGGACACCATGCTGCAGGACACCTGGCAGCGGGTCGCGGAGTTGGCCGCCGGCATGGCGCCGGTCGTGGTCGCCAACGAGGAGCACCGCTTCCTCGCCGCCGAACAGCTGCGCCAGATGGGCGTGGAACACGCGACGATCCTGCTCGAGCCGGTCGGCCGCAACACCGCGCCGGCGATTGCCGCCGCCGCGCTGCAGGCCTCTGCGCAGGGCGAGGATCCGCTTCTGCTGGTGCTGCCGTCGGACCATGTCGTACGTGATGCACCTGCGTTCCGCGAAGCCGTGCGCGCGGCCGCTCCGGTGGCGGAGCAGGGCGCGCTGGTGACCTTCGGCATCGTGCCGGAGTCGGCGGAAACCGGCTTTGGCTACATTCAGTCCGAAGCCGGCGACGGCGTGCGCCGCGTGCTGCGCTTCGTCGAGAAGCCCGACGCGGCCACCGCGCAGCAGTACCTCGACGCCGGCGGCTATTACTGGAATAGCGGCATGTTCCTGTTCCGCGCCTCGCGCTACCTGGCCGAGCTCGAGCGCTTCCGCCCCGACATCCTCGCCGCCGTGCGCAGCGCCTTCGATGCCGCGCAGCGCGACGGCGACTTCGTCCGCCTCGACAAGACCGCGTTCGCCGCCAGCCCGTCGGATTCGATCGACTACGCGGTGATGGAGAAGACCGACCGCGCGATGGTGCTGCCGGTCGACATCGGCTGGAACGACGTCGGCTCGTGGTCCGCGCTGTGGGAAGTCAGCGAACAGGACGGCGATGGCAACGCCCGTCACGGCGACGTGATCGCCGTCGACAGCCACAACAGCTACGCCTACGCGCGGCGGCTGGTGGCGCTGGTGGGCGTGGACGACCTGGTGGTGGTCGAGACCGACGACGCGGTGCTGGTCGCGCGCAAGGACAAGGTGCAGCAGGTCAAGGACGTCGTCGCCAGGCTCAAGGCCGACCAGCGCAGCCACGCGGTGCTGCA
>DATCYC010000081.1:0-3307 GCA_036570525.1 Luteimonas sp. | reverse complement strand
TACCGCAGGCGGCCGCTGTCGTCCGGGTTGTCCGCGGTGATGTACCTGTCATCCGAGGTGAAGCGCACCTCGCTGTGGCGCACGCCCAGGTTGATGCGCCAGCGATCGGCCGGCTGCCAGTCCGCCTGCACGTAGGCGTCGCGTGCGCTGACGCGGTTGTCCTCGTCGCGGCGCAGCGCGCCATACACGCCGAGCCGTTCGCCGATGAAGTTCTCGTAGCCGCGGCGACGCTCGTCGGACACGCCGTACTCCAGGCCTGCCACCAGCGAGAATGGACGATCGCCCAGCTCCGTCGCCCAGCGCCAGCGCAGGTCGGCGCCGCCGTACTCGCGGTCCAGGTCGATCGCACCGCCGCCCTGGCGCGGGTCGGCCTGCACGAACACAGGGATCGACAGCATCTGCGTGGTCTCGCGCGTCCCGCCGTAGGCCACCAGTTCAAGCGCGTGGCCTGCGGACAGCGGATGCTCCAGACGCACGCCGGCCTGGTCCTGGTGCGCCGTCTTGCGGGTGTCGAAGTTCAGCGCGCCGGCGCTGGCCGCGCGCCGGTCGACGCGCAGCTGCGCCGCAGTCAGCCCCTGCGGATCGTCGGCGCGCAGGTCGTGCGTGTTGAGCAGCACGCTGTAGCGGCCGCCGTCGCCGAACCCTCCCTTGAGCACCGCCTGCCCGGTGACCTGCCGCGATGCGCTGTGGTCGCGGAAACCGTCCTCGTCCACGTGCACGCCGTCGACCAGCACGCCGCCGTCGCCGTCCGCCCACGGCGCATGCCAGGACAGCGACGCGCGTTGGAGCCCGTCGTTGCCGGCGTCCAGGCCGGCCGACAGCTGCGGATGCGGCGGCGGATCGGCGCTGGACACTGAAATGACGCCGCCCGACGAGTTCCCGTACAGCGCCGAGAACGGCCCGCGCAGGACTTCCACCCGTCCGGCCGATTCGAGCATGAAGTGCGACACCTGGCCTTGGCCGTCGGGCATGGTCGCCGGGATGCCGTCGCTGTACAGGCGCACGCCGCGGATGCCGAAGCTGGCGCGCGCGCCGAAGCCACGGATCGACACCTGCAGGCCCTGCGCCTGGTTCTGGCGGTCGCGCGCGACCACGCCCGGCACGCGCTGCAGCGATTCGGACAGGCTCAGCTGTGGCCGTGCACGACGCAGGTCTTCGGTGCCCACCACGTCCACCGCCGCCGGCACCAGCAGCGCGTCGTCGGCCTGGCGGGTGGCGGTGACGACCACACGGTCAAGCTCGGTGGCCGGCACGGATGCCGCGGCGTCCGCTGGCGTGTTCGCATCCGGCTCCACGGGACCTGCCGCCATTGCGACACCGGCAATCGATGCGAAACCAAGTCCGATCCACGCCGGCCAGCGGCCCGGCGCGGACGCGCGTCGGATGCTCATGTGGTCACCATCGAATGCATACGGGCAGTATGGCGGAGTGCCCATGCGCTTTGCGCGAAGGCATTCGGCCGGGAATGCGCGCACCCTCCTGCGCGCGGCGTCACGCGCCGTTGTATTCCACTTCGCCGTAAAGATCGTGCTCGTCGCTGCCCATGATGCGCACGTCGACGAACTCGCCGGGCCGCAGGCCGGCGTCGCGGCCGTCCTGGATCTGGACCAGGCCATCGATCTCCGGTGCGTCGGCCATCGAGCGCGCGATCGCCAGCTCACCGTCGATCGCGTCGACGATGCAGCGCTGCACGCTGCCCACCTTGGCCTCCAGCTTCGCCGCGGAAATCCCCGCCTGGCGTTCCATGAAGCGCGCCAGCCGCTCCTGCTTCACGTCCTCGTCGACCGGGTCCGGCAGCTCGTTGGCCTTCGCACCTTCCACCGGCGAGTAGGCGAACGCGCCGACGCGGTCGAGCTGCGCCTCGTCGAGGAAATCCAGCAATTCCTCGAACTCGGCCTCAGTCTCGCCCGGGAAGCCGACGATGAAGGTGGAGCGGATGGTGAGGTCCGGGCAGATCGCACGCCAGCGCTGGATGCGTTCAAGCGTCTTGTCTACCGCACCCGGCCGCTTCATCAGCTTCAGCACGCGCGGGCTGGCGTGCTGGAACGGGATGTCGAGGTACGGCAGCAGCGCCGGCACGCCGTCGGCGTTGCGCTGCGCCATCAGCGGGATGATGTCGTCGACGTGCGGGTATGGATACACGTAGTGCAGGCGGTTCCACACGCCGAGCTCGGCCAGCCCCTCGCACAACGCCTTCATCCGCGTCTGGTAGGCCTTGCCGCGCCATTCACGCTCGGCATAACGCACGTCGACGCCATAGGCCGAGGTGTCCTGCGAGATCACCAGCAGTTCGCGCACGCCGCCGCGCACCAGCCGCTCGGCTTCGCGCAGCACGTCGTCGACCGGGCGCGAAACCAGGTTGCCGCGCATCGACGGGATGATGCAGAAGCTGCAGCGGTGGTTGCAGCCTTCGGAAATCTTCAGGTACGCATAGTGATGCGGCGTGAGCTTGACGCCGATGTCGTCCTCGGCTGCGCGGCGCGGCACCAGGTCGATGAACGGGTCGTGCTTCGGCGGCAGCGCGGTGTGCACCGCGCCCATCACGCTGGCGTAGTCCTGCGGGCCGCTGATCGAGAGCACGCCCGGGTGCGCCTGGCGGATCACCTCCTCGCGCTTGCCCAGGCAGCCGGTGACGATGACCTTGCCGTTCCCGGCCATCGCCTCGCCGATCGCGTCCAGCGACTCTGCCACCGCCGAGTCGATGAAGCCGCAGGTGTTGACCACCACCACGTCGGCATCGTCGTAGGTCTGGACGATGTCGTAGCCCTCGACCTTGAGCTGGGTGAGGATGCGTTCGGAGTCGACCAGGGCCTTGGGGCAGCCGAGGCTGACGAATCCGACGCGGGGGTTGCTGGCAGGGGATGCGGGCGTGGACATGGGGTGCTGCGGGGCGTGAAGGCCGGCGATTATAGCGGTGGGGCTAGAATCGCTCCTGAAATGGTGATTTCACGCTGCAACGGTTCCGTGATGCGCCGCGCGGAACCTGCATCTCGGCACGCACGGCCTGATCGGAGTCCGCCATGAAACGCAAGCCAGCCGGCCACGACCGCTACGAACTGCACCCGCAGCTGGCCGCCGACACCCATCCTGTCGCGTCGTTCGCGCTCAGCGACCTGCGCCTGATGGACGACAGCAACTATCCGTGGCTGGTGCTGGTGCCGCGCGTGGCCGGCGCAAGCGAACTGGTCGACCTCGACCCGATGCAGCGGCGCGAGCTCGGCGACGAGATCGACCAGGCCTCGCGCCTGCTGCGCGATGCCTTCGTGCCGTTCAAGCTCAACGTCGCCGCGCTGGGCAACCTGGTGCC
>DATCYC010000080.1:0-2284 GCA_036570525.1 Luteimonas sp. | reverse complement strand
TTCAACGCCACCGCGGCGGACGAAGCCAGCTACGGCAACAAGGCGTTCTTCCTGAACGGCGAAGTGCAGATCAACGACGACTGGTCGACCTACTTCAGCACCAACGTCACCAACGCCAAGAGCTTCGGCCGCTACGCGCCGACGCCGGGCGTGGTGGTCATCGCTCCCGACGCCGCGCAGAACCCGATGCCGGGCGCGACCACCTACCTGTACCATCGCTTCGCTGCCGCGGGCAACCGCGACAACGAGACCAATTCCAACGTCTACGACATCATGCTCGGCTTCCGCGGCACGGTGAACGACACCATCGACATCGATGCGGGCGTGCGCTACAACACCTACCGCTTCGATATGTTCGGCCGCAACTACATCGTCGGCTCGCTCGCCGCGCAGGCGATCAACGACGGCAGCTACAACATCCTCGATCCGAGCGCCACGCCGGTCGACGTCTTGAACTCGATCAAGGCCACGATCACACGCAACAGCAACTTCACCACCAAGGAGGCGTTCGGCAACGTCACCTTCAACGACCTGTTCGAAATGGGCGGCGGCAGCGCCGGCCTGGTCGTCGGCGGCGAGTTCCGCAAGGAAGACTTTGCCGACACCTACGACTCGTTGTCCTCGGCGGGCGTGATCCTCGGCAGCGCCGGCGCCTCCTCGGGCGGCGGCCGCGAGGTCAGCTCGGTCTACGCGGAAATGCTGCTGCCGTTCACCAGCACGCTGGAAGCCGACATCGCCGGCCGCTACGAGAAGTACTCCGACTACGGCAACAACTTCGCCCCGAAGGTCGCGCTGCGCTGGCATCCGATCGACAGCCTGACCCTGCGTGGCTCCGTGGGCCGCGGCTTCGTTGCCCCGACCCTGGACGTCATCACCCAGGAAACGGCGTTCTCGGCCGACCCGGTGGTCGATGCGGCTACCTGCGCCTTCTACGGCCAGCCCGACGTCGACCTGTGCGACACGGCTGGCGGCAACCAGGTCAACGCCTACCGCGAAAAGGCCGAAGGCCTGGGTGCGGAAGAGTCGACCCAGTACTCGCTGGGCGTTGTCTGGGATGCGACCGACTGGATGAACATCACGGTCGACTACTGGAACATCGAGATCGAGGACCGCATCGCGTACTTCGGCTCGCAGAAGCTGATCAACATCGACAACGGTGTCGACCCGACCCCGATGCCGGGCGCGCCGTGCTCGCTGACGCGCGATCCGGCCCGCGGCAACGCGGTGGTCGAGATCCACAACTGCTACTTCAACGAGGGTGTGGTCGAGACCGACGGCGTGGACCTGACGGTCCGCACCAACTTCGACCTCGGCGCCGGCGGCAAGCTGAGCAACGTGCTGCAGCTCAGCCACCAGCTGGGGTACACGATCGACGGTGGCGTCGAGCAGGTCGGGCTGCAGGGCTTCCCGGAAACCCGCGCAACGCTGAACAACCAGTGGAGCCGCGGCGACTGGGGCGTGGGCTACATCGCCCGCTACATCGGTGCCAACGGTGAAGGTGCGAGCTCCACGGACAGCTACCTCACGCATGACCTGCAGGCCAGCGTGGAACTGCCGTGGAACGCGAAGTTCACGCTCGGCGTCAACAACGTGACCGACAAGATGCCGGAACTGATCGGCTACGACGGCCGTCCGTTCAACTTCTACCTGTACGACGCCTACGGCCGTACGCCGTACATGCGTTACGTCCAGCGCTTCTGATCGTTCGCGACATTGCAACACTGGAGGGGCCTTCGGGCCCCTCTTTTTTTGCCCGCTATACTCCGCCGATGCCGGACCACGCCCCCGACAACGCGCATCGCCAGGCCGCATGGTCGCGGTACTGGAAGCAGGACGTCCTGCATTCGCTGCCCGGCTCGTTCAGCGGCAACTACGCCGGCCGCATCGAGCGCTTCTGGCTCGACAGCTTCGCTGCGCTCGGCAGCGGGCGGCGCATGCTCGACATCGCCACCGGCAACGGCCCGATCCCGCAGCTGGCCTGCACGCACTGCGCTGGCCGCGCCGCCGGCATGCCCCGCATCGATGCCATCGACCTCGCGCAGGTCGCGCCGGCCTGGGTATCGTCGCAGCCAGCACCGTGCCGCCAGGCCCTGCACTTCCATTCGGGCGTCTCCGCGGAGGCGCTGCCGTTCGACGACAACTCGTTCGACCTGGTCACCAGCCAGTACGGCATCGAGTACTGCGACGACGTCCGCACCACGCCCGAGGTGGCACGCGTGCTCGCCCCCGATGGCCGCGTCGCCCTGCTGCTGCACCACGCCGACTCGCGACTGGCGCAGGTGGC
>DATCYC010000079.1:0-5042 GCA_036570525.1 Luteimonas sp. | reverse complement strand
TAGGGCGTGTCGATCTGCTCGACGTTGCCCAGGCACACGATCTTGGTGCCCGGGCCGGCGCGGGTGATCAGCGTCTTCATCTGCTTGGGCGTCAGGTTTTGCGCCTCGTCGAGGATCATCCAGCGGCTCAGGAACGTGCGCCCGCGCATGAAGTTCAGCGAACGGATCTTGATCCGCGAGGCGAGCAGGTCGTTGGTCGCCGCGCGCCCCCAGCTGCCGCCTTCCTGGTTGTGGGTGAGCACTTCCAGGTTGTCGGTCAGCGCGCCCATCCACGGCGTCATCTTTTCTTCCTCGGTGCCGGGCAGGAAGCCGATGTCCTCGCCGACGCTGACCGTGGCGCGGGTCATGATGATTTCCCGATACCGCTGCTGGTCCATCGTCTGCGCCAGGCCCGCGGCCAGCGCAAGCAGGGTCTTGCCGGTGCCGGCGGTGCCGAGCAGGGTGACGAAGTCGATCTCCGGATCCATCAGCGCGTTGAGCGCGAAGTTCTGCTCGCGGTTGCGCGCGTTGATGCCCCAGACCGAATGCGAGCTGTTGCGGTAGTCGTCGACCACCTGCAGCGTTGCGCGCTCGCCGTCGACTTTCGTCACGCGCAGTTCGGTCTGCTCGTCGCCGGGCAGGTACAGGAACTGGTTGGGATGCCAGTCCTCATCCTCGACCACGGTCATCTCGTAGAACGTACGGCCCTTGTCGGTCCAGGACTTGAGGTCCTTGCCGTGGCGCTGCCAGAAGTCCTCCGGCAGCGGGTTGGCGCCGGTGTAGAGCAGGCTGAAATCGTCCAGCGCGCGGTCGTTCTCGTAGTCCTCGCTGGCGATGCCGGCGATCGCGGCCTTGATCCGCAGGTTGATGTCCTTGGACACGAACACCACCGGCGCGCCGGGCTCGGCGTCCTTGAGCGCCAGGATCGCGCCGAGGATGGCGTTGTCCGGCACCACCGCGCCGAAGCGTTTTCCGGCGTCGAAGTTGTCGGTCTGGAAGCGCAGCAGCCCGACGCTGCGAGCGCCGCGCAACTGCAGCCCGCCGGGACTTTCCAGGCGCAGGCCGGAGGCGATCTTGTCGGTGCCCTGCGCCTCGATCAGTTCGTTGATGAAGCGGCTGACCTGGCGCGCGTTGCGGCTGGCCTCGGACGTGCCCTTCTTGCCGTTGTCCAGCTCCTCGATCACCTGCATCGGCAGGAATACGTCGTGTTCCTCGAACTTGAACAGCGCCGTCGGGTCATGCATCAGCACGTTGGTGTCCAGCACGTGGATGCGCTTGCCTTTTGTCATCGCATGGTCTCGTCGTAGGCCGGGGCTACGCCCCCGACGCTGGTCCGGTTTGCGCCGGGGGCGTAGCCCCGGCCTACGACTGCGCTTCCTTCAGTGCATCGAACACCGCCTGCGCGTGGCCGGGAACCTTGACCTTGCGCCAGGCCCGCGCGATGCGGCCCTTCGGGTCGACCAGGAAGGTGCTGCGCTCGATGCCCATGACCTTGCGCCCGTACATGTTCTTCTCGTGGATCACGTCGAAGGCGCGGCACAGCGCCTCGTCGGCGTCGCTGACCAGGTCGAAGCGGAAGCCTTGCTTCGCGCAGAAGTTCTGGTGCGACCTGATCGAGTCGCGCGACACGCCCAGCACGGTCGCGCCGAGCTTGCGGAACTTGGGCAGCAGCGCGTTGAAGTCGATGCCTTCGGTGGTGCATCCGGGGGTGGAGTCCTTCGGGTAGAAGTACAGCACCAGCCACTGGCCGCTGCCGTCGCCGAGCGTGTAGTCGCCGAGTTTCGCGGTTTCGCCGCTGGACAGCGCCAGTGGAAGCTTTGCCGGGACCTTGTCGCCGGGATTGATCGCGTAGGTGTCGGGCATCAGAACTTCATCGGATCCATGATCGCGTCCAGGTTCAGGTGGTCGCAGAACTCGAGGAAATCGTCGCGCAGCGCGGCGATGTGCATGTCCGCCGGCACGCCGATGGTGACCTGCGCGGAGAACATGTCCGCGCCTGTCTGCATGGCGCGGTAGCGCGAGCAGTGCAGGCTTTCGATGGTGATGCCCTGGCGGTCGAAGAAGTCGGCCAGCTGGAACAGGATGCCCGGCTTGTCCGACGCCACCACCTCGACGATGTAGGGCAGCAGGTTGGACTGCACGGGCTTCGGCCCGGTGCGGTACCAGATCAGCTTCAGGCCTTCCTCGCGCTCCAGGCGCGTGAGCATGGCTTCGAGCTTGGCGACCGAATCCCAGGAGCCGGTGGCCAGCGCGGTGACCGAGACGTCGCGGCCGACCGTGGACAGGCGGGTGTCGACCAGGTTGCAGCCGCTGTCGGAGATGCGTCGCGTGACCGGGAGCAACGGCGACTGCGGATGCGTCGAATAGGCGTTGATCAGCAGGTGGTTCTCGTTCGGCGCGGGGCGTGCAGCAGGGTCTGGATCGGTCAAGGCGGCGTCCGGGGCGAGAAGGTCGACAACGGCGGCCCGGCGGGGCCGGGATGCTGGCGCCAGCATACTTGCCCGCGCTTTCAGGCCGCAAGTAAGATCACCGGCACGATCACGGCAGTTCTCGGCCAATCGAGCGCCCGCGCCGACGCGCGGCCCCTGCGTACCAACGACCGGCGGACCCCAGCTTGCGACTTTCCGGAAGCATCACCGCGCTGGCGACGCCGTTCACGGCCGCCGGCGAACTCGATCTCGACGCCTGGCGCGACCTGCTGCAGGCGCAGCGTCTGGCCGGCACGCAGGCCGTCGTCGTCGCCGGCTCCACCGGCGAGGCCGCGGCCCTGTTCAATACCGAGTACGACGCGCTGCTCCGCGCGGCGGTCGAGGAACTGGGCGGGCACCTGCCCGTGGTCGCCGGGACCGGGCTGTCGAACACCACCATGACCATCGAGCAGACCCGTCGCGCCGCCGCGCTCGGCGCCGACGCCGCGCTGGTGGTGACGCCGCCGTACGTGCGCCCGACCCAGGCGGGCTTGATCGCCCATTTCCGAGCCGTGGCCGATGACGGCGAGCTGCCGGTGGTGCTCTACAACGTGCCCGGGCGCACAGGCTGCGACATGCTGCCCGAGACCGTGGCCGAGCTTGCCGCGCACGAGCGCATCGTCGGCATCAAGGAAGCGCGCAACGACGCCGAGCGCATGCAGGCGCTGCTGCCGCTGCGCGGGGACGGTTTCGCCGTGCTCAGCGGCGACGACCCGACCGCGGTGCGTGCCATGCTCGCCGGTGCGGACGGCATCGTCTCGGTGGCCTCGAACGTGGTTCCGTCCGCGTTCCGCAGGCTCGCCGACCTGGCCCGCGCCGGCAAAGAGGCCGACGCGCAGGCGCTGGACGCCCGCCTGCGCGCGCTCTACGACTTCCTGGGCATCGAATCGAACCCGATCCCGGTCAAGGCGCTGCTGGCCCGCCGTGGCGTCGGCCGCGGCCTGCGGCTGCCGCTGACCGAGCTGTCCGCCGCGCACGCCGGACTGGCCGAGCGCATGGCCGAAGAGGTCGCCGGGATCGAGGGCGAATTCGCCGCCGCCGACAACGCCAGCTGACGCAGTGGCACGGGCCGGCCCGTCGAAGGTCCGTTTACATCAACAGCCCATGTCGGCCGCGCTACACTCGCGGCCTGACCTGCAGGAGATCCAGATGCGTCCTTCCGTCCACCCGATCCGCTTCCTCGCCGCCGCCGCGCTGGCCGTGGCCGTTCTCGGCGCTTCCGGCTGCAGCTGGTTCCGCAAGGGCGACGAGCTGTATGCGCAGAGCCCGGAAAACCGCCCGCTGGAAGTGCCGCCGGACCTGAACCTGCCGGACACCTCCGGTGCGATGAAGCTGCCCGGCGGCGACGCGACGCAGTCCGTCAGCCGTTCTTCCGTGGGCGCGTCCGCCACGTCCGCACCCGACAACACCGGCTTCACGGTGGCCGGCGAGCGTGACGCCGTGTTCGACCGGATCGGCGAAGTGCTGGCGGCCACCGACGGCGTCACCATCGCCAGCAAGGCGCAGATCCTGGGCACCTACGACGTCGATTACGAGGGCAGCAAGTTCCTGCTGCGGGTGACCAAGGTCCAGGCCGGCGCCTACGTCTCGGCGGTCGATCCGCGCGGCCTGCCCGCGTCCGGTGACGCACCGGTCAAGCTGGTGGCCGCGCTGAAGGCGGCGCTCGGCGCGGGTTGAGCCCGTGCTGCACGTGGTCGGCCACCACGCCGGTGGTCGTGCGCGTCGGCGACTCGTCCGGGAGCGACGGAAGCCGCTCCCGCGAGGTATCTGCGTTCGCAGGCAGGCCGCGGGTCGGGCTCAGCGCTCCAGCAGGGGCAGCTTGTCCGGCTTGCCTTCCCATTCCTTCGCGTCGGGCGGAGCGTCCTTGCGCGCGGTGATCACCGGCCAGTCCTTCGCCAGCTCCGCGTTCAGCGCCACGAACGGTTCCTGCCCGGCGGGCACGTCGTCCTCGGGGTAGATCGCGTTGATCGGGCACTCCGGCTCGCACAGGGTGCAGTCGATGCACTCGTCCGGGTCGATCACCAGGAAGTTCGGCCCCTCGTGGAAACAGTCGACCGGGCACACCTCGACGCAGTCGGTGTACTTGCACTTGATGCAGTTCTCGGTGACGACGAAGGGCATGGAGGGAGCTCGGGTTCGGTGGCGCGGCCATTTTAGCGGCTTGTGCGCAAGCTGCGGGCGAATGCCCCTGCAGGAGCGGCTTCAGCCGCGAGCTTTGTGGATGCGATCGGGCGAATGGAAGAGCTCGCGGCTGAAGCTGCTCCTACAAGGGCGCCATCGTGTCGGTCTGGAATGTGGCGAGCCTGAAAAAGCGAAAGCCCGCGCATTGCGCGCGGCTTTCCCCCATCCCGTCCCCTTCCCCCGCTCGCGGGGGAAGGGCGATCGTGTCGGCGGGAGCCGGCCCGGTTGCATCGCTGCGCCGTTGCGCGCGCTGGCGTCGGGGCCGACGATTATTTGGCGCTCCCTACGGGATTCGAACCCGTGTTTTAGCCTTGAGAGGGCCACGTCCTGGGCCTCTAGACGAAGGGAGCGGGGTGTCGCCTGGGCGACGCCGGCTGGACGGCCGGCCCGCCCGGTACCAGTCGGTGCCGCGCG
>DATCYC010000078.1:0-2595 GCA_036570525.1 Luteimonas sp. | reverse complement strand
GCGCGCACCCGACCAGCCGGTCGACCAGGCCTACACCGACCTGATCGCGAAGTTCACCACCGACCCCGCGCTCAATTCGCCGCTCACCGACTACCTGCCGGCCTCGGACACCGTGCCCACTCCGCTGGACGTGTTCGGCCGCATCGCCGGTGCCGAGGGCTGGCTGCCCTACAGCGCCGACGTGCACCGCTACTTCCGCGAGCTGGAGAAGGCCAGCCCGCGGGTGCGCGTGCTCCACATCGGCGACAGCGAGGAGGGGCGCGAGATGATCGCGGTCGCGATCGCCGACGAGGCGCTGATCGCCGGACTCGACGCAAACGCCGCGCGCCTGCGGCAGCTGGCCGATCCGCGCCGGATCGACATGGACGATGCGAGAGCCGACGCGCTGATCGCCCAGTCGACGCCCGTCTACTACATCACCGGCGCCCTGCATTCGACCGAAACCGGCTCGCCGACGGCGCTGATGGAGCTTGGCTACCGGCTGGCGGTGGACGAGGCGCCGTACATGCGCGCGATCCGCGCCGGCGTCATCACCCTGATCACGCCGGTGGTGGAAGTGGACGGGCGCGACCGCAAGGTCGACGTCTACAACTGGCACCTGGCCAATCCAGGCAAGACCTGGCCGTCGCTGGCCTACTGGGGCCACTACGTCGCCCACGACAACAATCGCGATGCGATGGGGCTGACCTTGAACCTCAGCCGCGCCGTGCTCGACACCTACGTCGGGCAGGGCGCGCAGGTGATCCACGACCTGCACGAGTCGTACGCGTTCCTGTACGACAACACCATCGGCACCGGCCCGTACAATGCGTGGATCGACCCGATCCTGGTCGGCGAATGGCAGCAGTTGGGCTGGGACAACGTCCAGCAGCTCACCAGGATGGGCATGCCCGGCGTGTGGACGCACGGCGAGTTCGACGCCTGGAGCCCGGGCTACCTGATGTTCATGGCGGCCACCCACAACGGCATCAGCCGGCTGTACGAAACCTATGGCAACGACGGCGCCGACACGGTCAAGCGCATCCTGCGGCCGGACCAGTATTCACGCACCTGGTACCGGCCCAATCCGCCGTGGCCGGAGGTGCTGTGGTCGGCGCGCAACAACAACAACTACCAGCAGACCGCGCTGCTGACCGCGCTGCATTACTTCGCAGACAACGGGCCGATGTTCCTGCGCAACTTTTACGACAAGAGCAGGCGCTCGATCGAGAAGCCGCTCGCATCCGGGCCCGCCGCCTACGTGTTCCCGGCCGACGAGAAGCGCAACGGGTCGCAGGCGCGGCTGCTGCGGATCCTGCAGCTGCAGCACGTCGAAGTCAGCCGCCTGGCGTCGGCGACCACGGTGAACGAACCGGAGCGCACGAACGAAGCCGGCAAGAAGACCGCGGACATCGCCGGCAGGCGCCGCTTCCCCGCGGGCAGCTGGGTGGTGCGCATGGACCAGCCGTACTCGCGCATCGCCGACACCCTGCTCGACCGCCAGTACTGGTCGCCGAAGGACAAGTACGACACGCCCTACGACGACACCGGCTGGTCGATGGGTGACCTGTTCGACGTGCAGGTCGCGCGCGTGACCGACGCTACGATCCTCGACGCGTCGATGGAGCGGGTCGAGGGTCCGATTGCCGTTCCGCAGGGGCTCGCAAGCGTCGACGTGCCGGACGCCGGCAAGCCGCTGCCGCGCATCGCGCTGATGCACACCTGGCTGACCACCCAGACCGAAGGCTGGTGGCGGATGGAGCTGGACGCGATGCAGGTGCCGTACGCCTACATCAGCACCCAGGACATCACCCACGATTCCGACCTGCGCGCGAAGTACGACGTGATCCTGTTCGCGCCGGTCGGGCGTGGCAACACGCGCCAGATCATCGACGGCCTGCCGATGTGGGGCAACGCGTTGCCGTGGAGGACGACGGAACTGACCCCGAATCTAGGCCGCATCGATGCGACCGACGACATGCGTCCGGGCATGGGCGAGGGCGGCGTGGCCAACCTGCGCAAGTTCGTGCGCGAGGGCGGGCTGCTGGTGGCGGCGGAAGACAGCGCGGTGTTCGCCATCGACGTCGGCCTTGCGCCCGGCGTCTTCGTCACCCCCACCGACGACCTGAAAGTCGTCGGCAGCGTGCTGCAGGCAAAGTTCGTCGACCGCAGGCATCCGGTCGCCAGCGGCTACGACAGCGACGACCTGGCGGTCTACAGCGCGGAAGGCCTGTCGTTCCAGGTGTCCAACATCGCGTCGCCCGGCGGCAAGGCGCACAAGCGCGGCAGCCTGGCGATTGCCGACAACTACGAACGGCCCACCGGTCGCGGTGGCAAGCAGGACGTGGACGTGCCGCAGGGCAGGCCGTTCGTCGCCGCTGCGCCGCTGCCCGACCCCGAGCCCTGGGAAGCGGCCGCGGTCAACGAGGAGCAGGCGCGCAACAACCCGTGGCTGATCCCGCCCGCGCAGCGACCGCAGGTAGTGCTGCGCTTCGCCGACGCCGAACACCTGCTGGTGTCCGGCCTGCTCGACGGCGGCGGTGAAATGGCCGGCCGCGCGGCGGTGGTCAACGCACGCTACGGCAGCGGCAACGTGCTGCTGTTCGCGATCAACCC
>DATCYC010000077.1:0-3617 GCA_036570525.1 Luteimonas sp. | reverse complement strand
CACGACCCGCTGCTGCGCCAAGTGCTGCCGCTGGACGAGGAGCTGCGGCCTGTGCCGGGCTTCAGCCCCGACGCGGTGGGCGACGCGGCCGCCCGCGCCGGCCACGGCGTGATCCACAAGTACGAGGGCCGCGCGCTGCTGGTGGCCACCGGCAGCTGCGCGGTGAACTGCCGGTACTGTTTCCGCCGCCACTTCCCCTACGCCGAGGAAACCGCGGCGGCCGGCGGCTGGCGGGAAGCGGTGGCGACGATCGCGGCCGCCCCCTCCATCCACGAAGTGATCCTGTCCGGCGGCGACCCGCTGTCGCTGTCCACGCCCAAGCTGGCCGAGCTCACCTCGGCCCTGGGTGAACTGCCGCAGCTGCGCCGGTTGCGCATCCATACCCGCCTGCCGGTGGTGCTGCCCGAACGGGTCGACGGTGAACTCACCGCCTGGCTGCGCGCGCTGCCGTGGCCGGTGGCGGTGGTGGTGCACGCCAACCACGCCAACGAGTTCGACACGACCGTGGACGCGGCGATGGCGCGGCTGCGCGACGCCGGGGCCGCCGTGCTCAACCAGGCCGTGCTGCTGCGCGGGGTCAACGATTCGGTGGACGCGCTGGCCGACCTGTCCGAACGCGGCTTCGCCGCCGGCGTGCTGCCCTACTACCTGCACCAGCTCGACCGGGTCGACGGCGCCGCGCACTTCGAAGTGCCCGACGCCCGCGCTCTCGAACTGCACGCGGCGCTGGTGGCGAGGCTGTCGGGTTACCTGGTACCGAAGCTGGTGCGCGAGGTCGCCGGCGATGCCTCAAAGCGCGCACTGTGACGGCCTCGACGTAGACTAGGCCGGTCGCAACATGGCATAAACGCCCGCATGTCGAAGAACCCTGACCAAGCGCTGCGCCTGATGATCGTCGACGACAGCGGCGAGGATGCCGAGGCCATCGTCAGCGCGCTGCGCAACTCCGGGATCGCGGTGCGCCCGCTGCGGCCGGCGTCCGGCGAGGAACTGGCCGCCATGCTCGGCGCGCAGCCGATCGACCTGGTCCTGGCCGCGCAGCAGGCCAGGGACATCCCCTTCGCCGAGGTCATGCAGGCCATCACGGCCAGCGGCAAGGACATCCCGGTGGTGGCGGTCAGCAACGGCATCGACGATGCAGGCCTGCACGAGGCCCAGAGCACCGGCGCCCGCAACATCGCCCTGCGCCACAAGCCGCAGCAGCTGCTGGCCACGGTGCGCCGCGAATGGGACGACCTCGGAGGCCGCCGCGCGCTGCGCAGCCTGGAAGCGCGGGTGCGCGAAACCGAGCGCCGCTGCGACACCCTGATCGAATCCTCGCGCGACCCGATCGCCTACGTGCACCAGGGCATGCACATCCGCGCCAACAGCGCGTACCTGGAGATGTTCGGCTACGAGTCGTTCGAGGACCTCGAAGGCATGTCGCTGCTGGACCTGGTCGCGCCGCAGCACGTCGAGGACTTCAAGCAGCTGCTCAAGGACCTGGCCAGGGGCGAGCCGCCGCCCGCGCGCTACGACCTCGAAGCCCGCGACTTCGAGGGCAACGGCTTCCCGGCGTCGATGGAGTTCGCGTCCGCCCTGTACGAGGGCGAGGCATGCCAGCAGGTGATCTTCCGCCGCCAGGAGCAGGAGGTCGACCCCGGCCTTGCCCAGGAGCTCGAGGAGCTGCGCCAGCGCGACCAGGTCACCGGCCTGCTCAACCGCCCCACCTTCCTGCACATGCTGGAGGATGCCGTGGCCGACGCGGCGCGGAGCAACGTCCAGCACGGCCTGCTGCTGCTCGAACCCGACCACTACCAGCGTCTGCTGCACGAGATCGGCCTGGACGCCGCGGACACGATGCTCGCGGCCATGGCCGAGCGCCTGCAGGCGGCGATCGGCGACGACGCCATCGCCGCGCGCTTCTCCGAGCACAGCCTCGCGGTGTTGATGCGCGGCAACGACTACGCGCAGACCACCGCGCTGGCAGAGCGGATCCGCGAGGCATTTTCCTCGCACGTGTTCCAGATCGGCAACCGCTCCAGCGTGATCACCGCCAGCATCGGCGGCGTGCAGATCGGCGAGAAGATCGCCAGCGTCACCCAGGTGCTGGCCAAGGCCAACCAGGGCGTGCAGTCGTCGATCGGCGTGGGCGGCAACCGCTTCGAGGTCTTCGACCCCAGCGCGGTCGAGCGGGCCGAGGAAGAGCACGTGCAGGCCTGGGTCGCGCGGCTGCGCGACGCGCTCGACAGCGAGGGCTTCGTGCTGCACTACCAACCGGTGATCAGCCTGCAGGGCGACACCGGCGCGGTCTACGAGACCTTCCTGCGCCTGGACGCCGGCGACGGCGAGCTGGTCAAGCCGCTGAGCTTCCTGCAGATCGCCGAGGAACACGGCCTGCTTTGGGAAATCGACCGCTACGTCATCGGCCACACCATCACCGCCATCGGCCAGCGCATCAGCGCCGGCAAGCCGACCACCCTGCTGGTCAAGGTCAGCCAGGCCTCGCTCGACGACGACAGCCTGGTGCGCTACATCGGCGAGCAGCTGACCGCGCACGGCGTACCCGGCGAGTACCTGGTGCTGCAGTTGCCCGAAGCCAAGGTGTTCACCCACCTCAAGGCCGCGCAGGAATTCGCCGCGGCGATCGGCAAGCTCGACTGCCGGATCGCGCTGGAGCAGTTCGGCGCGGGCCTGGATTCGTTCCAGCTGCTCGCCCACCTCAAGCCGAACATGGTCAAGATCGACCGCAGCTTCGTCGAGGAACTGCCGAAGAACCAGCCCAACCAGGACCGTATCCGCGAGATCGCCACCAAGGCGCGCGAGCTGGGCATCCGCACCATCGCCGAGTTCGTCAGCGATGCGGCGAGCATGTCGATCCTGTTCTCGGCGGGTGTGGATTACGTCGAGGGCAATTTCCTCGCTGGCGCCGGGCCGGACATGGGCTACGACTTCGAGTGACGGGATTCGGGATTCGGGATTCGGAAAAGCGTGCCCTCCGTGCTTTGAGTTGTCATCCCGACCCCGGACTTGATCCGGGGGAGGGATCTGCCCCGTGACCCCATCCGGAAGAGCAGATCCCTCGCTGCGCTCGGGATGACAATGGGGCACTCCCCCAGCCCATGGTCCCGAGTCCCCTGTTCCGCCTCACCCATGCTCCCTTCCCCTTCCCTCTACCGCGGCCGCTTCGCCCCCTCGCCCACCGGCCCGCTGCACTTCGGCTCGCTGCTGGCCGCCTTCGGCAGCTGGCTGATGGCGCGCAAGGCCGGCGGCGAATGGCTGGTGCGCGTCGAGGATCTGGACCCGCCGCGCGAGATCCCCGGCGCCGCTGACGACCAGCTGCGCACGCTGGAACGCTTCGGGCTGGTTCCCGACGGCACGGTCCTGCGCCAGAGCGACCGCGATGCGCACTACCGCGAAGCGCTGGAACGCCTGCTCGCCGGCGGCGACGCCTTCGAATGCCACTGCAGCCGCAGCGACCTGGCCGGCAGCGGCGGCGTGCACCGCGCCTGTGTGCCCGGCGCGCGGCGTCCGGATCCCGCGATCCGGCTGCGGGTTCCCGACGGTACCGTCGTCGGCTTCGATGACCGGGTGCACGGCACGGTGGAGCAGGACGTTTCCGCACAGGTCGGCGATTT
>DATCYC010000076.1:0-5561 GCA_036570525.1 Luteimonas sp. | reverse complement strand
TTCGTGCTGTGGCTGCCGGTGAACCTGGTGCAGTTCGGCGTCGACGCCGAGGGCGTGAACCGGGTGCTGGCGCAATCGGCGCTGCTGGCACTGCCGGGGATCGCATTGGTGGTGTGGATGTACCACCGCTGGAGCAGCGTGCGCACGCTGGTGCTGTTCATCGCGCTGACCACGCTGTCGCTGCTGGCGTTCTTCGCCATCGGCGTGGCCGGGCTGCGCTCGGAGGCTGCCACGATCGCCGCCACCGTCGCGCTGCTGGTCAGCGTCAGCGGCGTGATCGCGACAATGATTCCGTACGCGGCCGAGATCTATCCCGTGCAGCTGCGCGGCACCGGTTCGGGAGTGATCGCGGCCAGCTCCAAGTTCGGCGGCATCCTCGGCGCCGCTGTGGGCGTGGCCGGCCTGTTCGAATACTTCGAGCTGTCGGCGCTGCTGATCGCCCTGCCGATGGCGGCATCGGCGTTGATGCTGCTGCGCAGCGGCATCGAGACGCGCGGGCAGCGGCTGGAAGACATCCAGGACGCGCTGGCCCGGCACGAGAGGCAGTAGACAGCCACCCCGGGGCAAGACGCTGGCCCCTCACCGGCGCGACTACCGTTTACCCGTGCTGTCATCCCCATGACACGGCAATGCATCTTCGCAACATGGACATCATCCCGACCGGCCCGGTCCCGGGATCACAGCGACTGGAGCTGCTCGACGCGCTGCGCGGCTTCGCGCTGGCCGGCGTGCTCGTGGCCAACCTCGAGGCGTTCAGCCTCTACTACTTCCTGTCGCCAGCCGGCGCGGCCGCGCCGCCGACCTTTGCCGCGGACCGCTGGCTTGCTCCCGCCATCGACCTGCTGGTGAGCGCAAAGTTCATCACCCTGTTCTCGATCATGTTCGGGATCGGCTTCGCGCTGCTGATGCAGCGCATCGGCCAGTCCGGCGGCCGGCGCTGGTACTTGCGCCGGCTGGCAGTCCTGTTCCTGATCGGGCTGCTGCACTCGGCGTTCTGGTGGGGCGACATCCTGCGCTCCTATGCGGTCGCCGGGCTGCTGTTGCTGCCGCTGGCACGGATGCGGCCGCGCAACCTGGCCATCCTCGGCGTCGCGCTGATGTACCTGCCGCATCTGCCCTGGTGGCAGGGCGATTCGTCGCTGGCTCCGCGCGCGCACGCCTACGCCGCCGCGCTCGTCGCGTTCTCCAGCGAGCACGCGGCCACGATGCTGCGCGGCAACCATGCATTCGACCTGTGGTGGTGGCAGTCGCATTGGCGCGTACCGGCCTCGCTTCCCGGCCTCATGCTGATCGGACTGGCGCTGGGCAACAGCCAGGTGCTGCGCGATCCGGACCGGCATGCCGGGTTCTGGAAATGGCTGCTGGCATGCCTGCCTGTCGGGCTCGTGCTGGCGCTGCTGGTAACGCTGTCGGACTACGGCAGGCTGGGCCGGTTCGGCGACGCCACGGCGCCGTGGCGGCATGCACTGGACCAGGGCATCGTGCTGTTGGTCGCGCTCGGCTATGCCGCGCTGTTCGTGTTCCTGTTCTCCCGTGCCCGCTGGCATCGCTGGTTGCGGCACCTCGCGCCGGTGGGACGCATGGCGCTGAGCAACTACCTCGGCCATACCGTGGTCGGCATCGCGGTGTTCTACGGCATCGGACTGGGAATCGGTCCGCGCTACGGCACGGTCGCGGTCGTGTGCACGTTTGTCGTGCTGTTCGGTGCGCAGATCGCCTTCAGCCGCTGGTGGCTGGACAGGTTCCGCTTCGGGCCCGCCGAATGGGCCTGGCGCAGCCTCACGTACGGACAGCGGCAACCGATGCGCCGGCAACCGGTCGGCGGTGCGGATTCGACGCTCGCCGCGCGATCATAGGCGGACACCACGGTCGCGAACCAGCGTGCCGCGTCGCCGATCGCGCGGGCCACGCCCGTGCCGACAGCGCGATCAACCGGTCGCCATGCAGGCTGCGGCGCGGCGCGCATCGCGGCGCGCCCACGCGTACACCAGCAGCCCGACGACCGCCGTGGCGGCGCCGACGTATCCGGTCGAGGTCCAGCCGAAACCTGCGTTGATCGCCATCCCGCCCAGCCACGGGCCGAGCGCGTTGGCGGCGTTGAACGCGGAGTGGTTGGACGCCGCCGCCAGCGTCTGCGCACCGGCCGCGACCGCCATCAGGTGCGCCTGCAGGATCGTCGCCAGCGCGCCCATCGTGCCGACCGCCACCACCACCACCAGCAGCGACCACGCCGCCTGCGCCGCGAGCGGGAACACCAGCAGCACGACCACCGACCACGCCAGCACCACCGCCACCGAGCGGAAGCCCAGCCGGTCGTACAGCCAGCCGCCGCCGAGCGTGCCGATGATGCTGCCCACGCCGAACGCGACCAGCCCGAACGGGATCCACGATTCGGGCAGGCCGGTCACCTGGGTCATGGTCGGCGCGAGGTAGCTGAAGACGCAGAACATGCCGGCGAAGCCGATCGCGCCGATGCCCAGCGCGAGCCACACCGGCTTGCGGTTGAAGTCGCGCAGCTCGCGGATCGGGTCCTGGTGCGGCTCGTCTGGATCGTGCGGCAGTGACCGCGCGACCATCGCCACCGTCAGCAGCGCAATCAGCGCGACCAGGCCGAACGCGTGGCGCCATTCGAGCACCTGCCCGAGCCACGTCGCCAGCGGATTGCCGACCAGCAGCGCGATCGACAGGCCGAGCATCACCAGGCCCACCGCCCGGCCGCTCTGCCCGGGCGGGCTGATCGACGCGGCCACCAGCGCCGCCACGCCGAAGTACGCGCCGTGCGGCAGTCCGGCGATGAACCGGAACAGCAGCATCGCGTGGTAGTCCGGAGACAGCGCGCTGGCGAGGTTGCCCAGCGCGTAGAACCCCATCAGCGCCAGCAGCAGCGTGCGCCGCGGCAGCCGCGCGCCGAGGATCGCCAGCAGCGGCGCGCCGACCACCACGCCCAGCGCGTACGCGCTGATCACGTGGCCAACCTGCGGCTCGTCGATGCCCAGCCCGCGCGCGATCTCGGGCATCAGCCCCATGATCGCGAACTCGCTGGTGCCGATCGCGAATCCGCCCATGGCGAGCGCGAACAGGACCAGCCTGGCCACGCGCGGCGGGAGCCGGCGCGCCGCAGACGATGCCGGTGCGGCCACGGTGGAAGGGGCGGTCGAACTCATGGTGCGCATTGTGCACTGCAGCACGCACCAGGACGATGAAGCCCCGCCAACCGCGCATGGAACGCTGTGGTGCGCACGGATGCGAACTCGCGGCTGGAGCGGCTCCTGCAGGCGCGGTCAGGGCTGCTTCGCTTCCGCTTCCGCTTCCACCGCCAGCGGCCGCACGGTTTCGAGCAGGCTCACCAGCAGCTTGCCCGGCTCCTCCCACGGGATCATGTGCGCCGAGCGCTCGAACCAGACGCCGCGCTTGTACGGCGCATCCACCCGCGCCAGCCAGTCCGCGGTCGGCTGCGACGGGGTGGTGTAGTCGTGGCGGCCCATGAACATCACCACCGGGATCGGGAATTCGCGCACGGGCTTGTAATCGACTTCGAGGAACTCGGGCAGGATGCGCCCGAGGGTGAATACGTTGCCCGCGTCGATCGCCTTCACGTCCGCGGCGTCGTACTCGGGCGACAGCAGCGGCGCGCCGAAGAAATATTTCGCCGAGCCGTCGCGATACGCGGTCATGCCGCCGTAGAACTGCGGCCACTTGCGGGCGATGATGATCCGCTCGCGGGTGATCGGTTGGTCGCCCGGGTACGGCGCGATCGATTCGAGCTCGGCCACCGCTTTCGCGTTGCCGTGCCCGCGCGCCTGCGCCAGCCCGTACTCGAAGCTGATCCGCTCGTTGTCGCGCACGTTGATGACCTGGCCGATGCCGACGTAGGCGTGGAACAGGTCCGGGCGCTCGAGCGCGGCGCCCATGCCGACCACCGTTCCCCAGCTGTGCGCCATCACGATGAGCTTGTCCTTGCCAAGGTGCGCGCGCACGTGTTCGGCAATCTCGATCGCATCGTCGACGTAGCGCTCGATGTGCAGGGTATCGGCCACCGCGTCCGGGTCGTTGGCGAGGAAGGTCTTGCCGGCGCCGCGCTGGTCGTAGTTGACGACGGTGAAGTACTCCTCGAGCGGGCGCTGGAACTCCCAGGTCGTCGGCATCAGCGGCGACGCCGGCCCGCCGTGGATGAAGAGGATGACGGGGTTGTCGCGGTCCTGGCCGCGGACGTTGATCCACTGGCCGATGCCGCCGATCCGCTCCTTGCAGGTTTCCTGGATGCCGGTCGGGGCGACGATGCGCTGCAGGTCGCGGACGACGTCCCGGGCCTTGGCATACATGTCGTCGCTCGATTTGGCCTGGGCGAGCACGGGCGTGCACAGTGCGGCGAGGAGCAGGAGGAGATGGGTGATGGTCTTCATGCGGGGATGGCCTGGATGATGTCGCTTCGTTCTCGACAAGTTAGCAGTCGCTGTCGGAGCGATCAGTGCCATTCGTCCCGGTGCGAGCGGCAAGCGAAGCGCATCGGGGATATGCCGCCGGGTCGGCGGCAAACGTTCGCGGCGAGATGGTCTTCCCATGCGGCCGGAGGCGTGCAGCGGCGAGGCAGAACTTGCGGCTGAAGCCGTTCCACAACGGCAGGACATGCGTGGGAGCGGGGACGCGCTGCTACAGCCGCACCAGCTCTACCCGGCGGTTCTGCGCGCGTCCTTCCTCCGTGGCGTTGTCCGCGACCGGCCGGTCCTGGCCGAAGCCCTGCGACTGCAGCCGCCCCGGCACCACTCCCAGCGCGACCAGGGCGTCGGCCACGGCGCGCGCGCGGTCCGCCGACAGCGAACGGTTGTGGGCCGCATCGCCGGTGTTGTCGGTGTGGCCCTCGATCGACAGTTCCAGCGACGGATTCGCATCGAGCAGCGCGTGGATCTCGGCGATCACCGGTTTCGCATCGGGCCGCAGGGTCGCCTTGTCGATGTCGAAGTTGACGCTCAGCGCGACGCGGCCGTCGCGGTCGATCGCCTGCTTCATCGCCGCCGCGTCGAGGAAGCCCAGCGACTGCGTCATCGCTTCGCGCTCGACGACCACGACGTAACCGTGCAGCGGGATCGAGCCGGTGCTCACGTCGATCCAGTATTCATGCCCGGGCGCACGGATGAGGTAGCTGTCGTGGCGATAGTCGGGGATCGCGACGGCGCCGTGCATGTGCTTCTCGATCGCCGCGCGCCCGCCCGCGGCCGCGGCGACATCCGGCGTGTACTGCGCCTGGTTCACCTTGACGCCGCCGAGCTCCTTGACCGCGTTTTCGTAGTTGCGATGGAATTCGAGCTCGGTGTACCTGCGCGCATCGCCGGCCAGCCTGAACCTGTCGCGGAACACGCGGCCTTCGACCAGCAGCGGCTGCGTTCCGGCGATGAAGTACTGCGCGTCGAAGGACAGCTCGCGCTCGCCTTCACGATAGGCGCTGACCAGCCCGTCGGGCGCCTTGAAGAACGGGAACGGCGGCAGGCTGGCGCTGGTCGGCGGCACGCTGGCGACGTCGAACGCGGCGGGCGCGGCGGGCGCAGGCGCCTCGTCCGTGGCCG
>DATCYC010000075.1:0-2674 GCA_036570525.1 Luteimonas sp. | reverse complement strand
CCCGAGGTCGAACATCCAGCCCATGATCACGGCGATCGGGAAACCGAGCGCGACCAGCACGATCACCAGCCTGACCGACCAGTCCGGCAGGTCCAGCGGCGGCAGCACCGTGGAGGCCACCTCGACGATGACCCAGCCGGCCACTGCATAGACGATGGCCACGCGGATCACGCGGCGGCGGCGCAACTCGGTGAAGAATCGATGCAGGGGTGACGCGGGCATCACCGGCTCTTCCATCAGTGGATGCGTCCAAGCACGTCGCGGAAGCGCGGGTTGCCGTGCAGCGAGGCCAGGTCGCTGTCGTTCTGGATCCACTCGCGGTCGCCCCAGCCCAGTGCGACTGAGCGTTCGAGCAGGTCGAGCGCGCGGTCGTGCTCGCCCAGGACAGCGAAGGTGCAGGCCGAGTTGTAGAAAATGATCGGCTCCTCGCCCGAGGCCTCGATCGCGCGCTCGGTCCATTCAATTGCGCGATTCCGCTCGCCGAGCGAGGCGAGATTGACCGCGCCCGTCCCCAGCGCCCAGCTGTCATCGGGATTCATCTGCAGGTGCCGCTCGATGTTGGCCATGGCGGTTTCCAGGGCCTGGCGCGCTGCCTCGGTGCGACCCATGGCGAGATAGGCCTGCCCTAGGAAACCCGGCGCCTCGTAGCCGCTCGGATTGATGTCGGCCGCCTGCATGAACTGCCGTGCCGCCTTCTCCGTGTTGCCGGCAGACATGCAGGCGCGGCCGTAGAAATAGTAGGGCTCATAGAGATTGGGGTTGAGCACGATCGCGGTCTCGAAGTGCTTCTCGGCATCGACATGCCGGCCGTTGAACATCAGCGCGGTGCCGCGCGCGGTGTGGGCGACGGCCGAATCCGGGTCCAGCTCCACTGCGCGGCGGCTCGCCTCATCCGCGAGTGCGCCGTAACCCATGGAGGAATCACGGTAGTAACGGAACAGGAACGAGCGTGCGTCCGCCATGCCGGCATACGCCAGCGCGTACTTCGGATCGATCTTGATCGCCTCCTCGTACATGCTCATGGCATGCAGGAAGTTGCGCCGGCTCATCGCGTAGAAGTACTTGCGGCCCTTGAGGTAGAAGTCGTACGCGGTGGCGTTGGATGTGGCGTCGTTCTGCAGTGCCCGACGTTCCTTGGGGCTCAACGTCACCTGCAGCGCATCGACGATGCTGCGGGCGATGTCGTCCTGGATCGCGAACACGTCCTTCATCTCGCGGTCGTAGGTTTCCGACCAGAGGTGCGAGTCGGTAGCGGCATCGATCAGCTGCGCCGTGATGCGCACGTGCTCGCCGGCGCGGCGTACGCTGCCTTCGAGTACCGTGCCGACGCCCAGCTCTCGCGCCACGGCGGGGATGCCGGTCTCCTTGCCCTTGAACACGAAAGAGGAGGTGCGCGACGCGACCTTGAGTTGCGGCAGCTTCGCCAGCAGGTTGAGGATTTCCTCGGAGATGCCGTCGCTGAAATATTCGTTCTCGGCGTCGCCGCTCATGTTGACGAATGGCAGCACCGCGATCGTGTGGCGCTCGGCGCCCGGCGCGGCAAGCGGCATGCCGGGCGCGGGTAGGGGGTCGGCGATCGCGGCGGAACCGGTAAGCGTGGCGTCGCCGGGGTCGGCCTCCGCAGGGATTTCGATCGTGCGCTCCGCGCCGCGCGGCCCCAGGTCGAACATCCAGCCCATGATCACCGCGATCGGGAAGCCGAGCACCACCAGCGCGATCACGAAGGTGACCGTCCAATCGGGCAGGTTGAGGCCGGGCAGCATCGTCGCGGCGACCTCGATCACGACCCAGCCGGCGATCGCGTAGACGATCACGATGCGCACTACCCGTCGGCGGTGCAACTCCGCGAAGAAGCCCGCGAACGCGGACGCCTTGGTTGGTTGCTCCATCAGGGGATGCTCGCCAGCAGTGCCTTGAAGCGCGGATCGTCGTGCAACGGGTCGAGGTCGCTGTCGTGTTCCATCCATGCACGGTCGCCCCAGCCCATCCGCACGGCTTTTTCCAGCAACTCGACCGCGCGCCCGACGTCGTCCTGCCCGGCGTAGAAGCAGGCGATGTTGTAGAGCACGATGGGCTCGTTCTGGTCCTGGCGCAGGGCGCGCTCGGCCAGCTCGATGGCCTTCGCGGTGTCGCCGACGCGCACGAGGTTCTGCGCACCGAAGTACAGGGCGCGGGTGTCATGCGGGTTGAGCTTCAGGTGGCGTTCGATGGTGCCCAGCGCACCCAGGCGCACCTTCATCTCTTCCCGCTTCCTGCCCAGCGAGGAATACGTCTGGGCAAGGAACAGCGGCACCTGGAAATCCGCGGGATTGACCTCCGATGCCCGCGTATAGAGCGACGCGGCCTTCTCGAAGTCGCCCTGCGAAGAGCTGGCCAGGCCGTAGTAGTACCAGGCCTCGAACAGGTTGGGATTGAGCGCGATCGCGGTTTCGAACTCGCGTCGTGCGTCGTCGTAGTGCTCGCTGATGAACAGGGCCATGCCGCGCGACGCATGCGCTTCGGCCGAATCGCGGTCCAGGACCACCGCCTGCTCGCTGGCGCGGTCGGCCTTGCCCGCGTTCTCCGGCGTCGCCTCGACGTAGCGGTACAGGTGCGAATACGCGTCGGCCATGCCCGCATAGGCCAGTGCGAACTTCGAATCCACGCCGATTGCCTGCTCGAACATGCGGATCGC
>DATCYC010000074.1:0-3416 GCA_036570525.1 Luteimonas sp. | reverse complement strand
CTGCAGCACCGCGCGGCAGGCGGCGTTGATCTCGTCCAGCGAATACGGGATCGCCATGTCATGGATCCGCGCCGAGGCGAACAGGCGCCGGTTGTGGTCGGACAGGCGGAAGATCGCCGGGCCGTCGGGCGTGTCGTAGCTACGGATGCCCTCGAACACCGACGAACCGTAGTGCAGTGCGTGCGACATGACGTGGGTGGTCGCCTCGGCCCATGGCTTGATGGTGCCGTTGTGCCAGATCCATTCGGGGTATTGCATGTCGGTCGCCCGTGATTCGGTGGAACAGGCATTTTGCCTGATCGCGGGCGGAGGGAGGGGAGGGGAGCAAGAGCGGGAATGGGGAATAGGGAATAGGGAACGACAGCGCGGTTCACTGTCTGTTGCGCGCCGCGCGGATTGGGTTGCGGAGAACTACACGGACAAGCCGCACTGGCATTCCCCATTCCCCATTCCCGCTCTTGCACCCCCTACAGCACGATCCACCAACATCCCATGTGGCGGCGCAGGCCGAACGTGGTGCGCGAGGGCGTGGAGCCGTTGGACAGCGTCTGCTCGACGCGCAGCGCGACGGGGCCCTTGCGTATCACCGTCGCGCCGGGATAGTCCTGCGGGTCGACCGCGCCGCTGACGGTCATGCCGCCGCCCGCGTCGACGCTGAGCCGTGGTGCCGGCAGTACCGCGCTCACGTCCAGCAGCGGCCGGTTCGCGATCACGTCCAGGCGGCCGAGCACCGCGTAGCCGTTGCGGTTGGACATGCCGGTCCAGTTGTAGACGGCGGCCAGGCGGTTGACGTCGCGGCTGTCGATCGCCGCGGTCACCTCGAAGACCAGGTCGCGCAGGCTGCGCGAGCAGCCGCGCGCCCAGGACTTGCCGCCGTACACCGGCGAATGTACCGACGGCGCGGGACGCTCGGTGGCACCGACATCCGCGCAGGTGCGATCGGTGTAGATCGTGTCGCCGTCGGGCCCGACGCAGCGCCGGATCTGCGCCTCGCCGGGCAGCGCCCAGAGCGCGGCCACGAGTGCCAGTACAAGCGGGCCCGGCACAGGCGAACAGAAGATACGGAGGCAGCGCATTGCCACAGACTAGCGTCGCGGGCCTGCGGCCGGAAGTGTCGCGCGGCAGTCGCGCCGCCGCGGTTCACGCAAGCCGCGACAGCACCGCCTGCGTCGGCTTGGCCAGGTTGAGCGTGTAGAAGTGCAGGCTGGGCGCACCGCCGGCGATCAACCGCTCGCACAGCCTTGCGACGATGTCGGCGCCGAATTCGCGCACCCCGTTGGCATCGTCGCCATAGGCCTGCATGCGCTTGCCGATCCAGCGCGGGATCTCGGCGCCGCAGGTCTCGGAGAAGCGCCGCAACTGGGTGAAGTTGGAGATAGGCATGATCCCGGGCACGATCGGGATGTCGATGCCGAGCGCGCGCGCGTCGTCGACGAAGCGGAAGTAGGCGTCGGCGTTGTAGAAGTACTGGGTGATCGCGCCGTTGGCGCCGGCGTCGACCTTGCGCTTGAAGTGGCGCAGGTCGACATGCGCGTCGTCGGACTGCGGATGGCACTCGGGATAGCAGCCGACCTCGATGTGGAAGCAGCCGTCGTGCTCGCGGCGGATGAATTCGACCAGGTCGGAGGCGTAGCGGAAATCGCCGGTGTGGCCCATGCCCGAGGGCAGGTCGCCGCGCAGCGCGACGATGCGGCCGCAGCCGATCTTCTTGTAACGCTCCAGCAGCGCCGACAGTTCCGCGCGGCTGCCGCCCACGCACGACACGTGCGGCGCGGCGTCCAGCCCGTGCGTCGCGTGCAGGCGCTCCACGGTCTCGGGCGTGTAGTCCAGGGTCGAGCCGCCGGCACCAAACGTGCACGAGACGTATTCCGGCGACAGCGCCTTCAGCCGGGCCGCGGTACGGTCGAGCTGCGCGCGCTGCTCGTCGGTCTTGGGCGGGTAGAACTCGAAGCTGATCGGGGTCATGGGACCGTGGCGCGATGGGTTCCGAGGCAGTATATCGCTTCATCGCGATGGACATGCAATTAAATGGCCCGCGGCACGATCGCCCGATCATCCCGACGAACGAGGCATCGATCGCAGATGAAGACCCTGAAGCGGATCGCCTGGTCGGTGGCAGCCGTGTTCCTGTTGCTCGTGGTCGCGGCAGCGGTCCGCATGCACGAGGACGGTGCGTTGTTCATCGAACCGGTCGAAGGCCGGAGGATCGGCTATTCCGCCCGCACCGGCGAATGGCTGTGGCTGGCGTATCCCGCCGTGCCGCCGGCGCGCGACGGCCCCTATGTCATGCGCGAGGGCGACAGGCGGGTCGCATGGGTGCTGGAACCCGACGCTGCCGGCGTCGTGCATGCCAGGAAGATCGGCGTGGGCGACCGCGTCGACGTGGTGGTGGACGATGCCGCCGCGACCCGCTTCAGCGTGCCCCTGCGCGAGCGCCATCCGCGCGACCCGGTGCGCTGGCCGATGCCGGAAAGAATACTGGCCGTGTCGGACATCGAAGGCGAGTTCGCCGCGTTCGTCCGGCTGCTGCGTGCCAATGGCGTGATCGACGAACGTTTCGCGTGGACCTGGGGCGCGGGCCACCTGGTGCTGGTCGGCGACATGGTCGACCGCGGCAGCAACGTGGTGCCGGTGCTGTGGCTGGTCTACAAGCTGGAGGCCGAGGCGCGCGCGGCCGGCGGCGCGGTGCACTACGTGCTGGGCAACCACGAGCAGTACCTGCTGCAGGGGCGGCCCAAGCATGTCGCGGACAAGTACTACGCCACCATCAACGCCACCGGGCTGGACCATGGCGAACTGTGGTCGGCCGGCACCGAACTCGGCCGCTGGCTGCGCAGCAAACCGGTGCTGGTGAAGGTAGGCGACACGCTGTTCGCGCATGGCGGCATCAGCCCGCGGGTGCTGGCGACGGGCCTGGACATCGACGCCATCGACGCGGTCGCCGCCCGCCGCATCGACCTGAGGCGCCGCGAGACCGAATCGCCGCTGGCGACGACGTTGCTGCAGGCGCCCACTGCGCTGACGAAATACCGCGGCCTGGCGCGGGCATCCCGCGGCTACCAGCCCGCGACACCGGCGCACGTGCGCAACCTGCTGGCGCATTTCGGCGTCCGCCGCATCACGATCGGCCACACGCTCGTCGAACGCGTCGGCCTGGGCCACGATGGCCGCGTGCTGCGCCTCGACGTGCACCACGCCGGCGGCGTCAGCGAAGGCGTGCTGCTCGAGGATGGCAGGTTGTGGCGCGTGGACGACGCGGGTGCCAGGTTCGCGCTGGGCCGGGCGGTCGACGTGGCACCGGAATGACGGATGGCGGATGCCGACCGGGACGCTACCCTGTGGGCCGGTATCACCAGCGTACTGCCCATGGCCATCATCCTGACCCCCTTCGCCCGCACCCGCCTGTTCCCGAGCGA
>DATCYC010000073.1:0-7776 GCA_036570525.1 Luteimonas sp. | reverse complement strand
GCCGCGGCGAAGGCGACCGGGGTCGACGACGCGTGGCTGCGCGCGATCGCGCACGCGGAGAGCGGCTTCGACGCGAAAGCGGTATCGAGCAAGGGCGCGCAGGGCGTGATGCAGCTGATGCCAGGGGTGGCGACCGAATATGGCGTCGAAGACCCGTTCGAACCGGCGCAGTCGATCAGCGCCGGCGCGCGCTACATGAAGGCGCTGCTGCGCCGCTACCACGGCGACCGCACGCTGGCCGCGGCCGCCTACAACGCCGGCATCGGCACCGTGGCGCGCTACGGCGGCGTGCCGCCGTACGACGAAACTCGAACGTACATCGACAAGGTGCTGACCCTGTACGAGCGTTACCGCGAGGCGATGGGGATCAGGCGCGAAAGGCCGGCGCAATGACGGCGACGACACATGCGTCAACGCCGTCGGTCGGGGCTACTCCTCGACGCCGTAGGAGCGCCCCATGGGCGCGATGCCTGCGCCGCGAACGGCAATCGCGCCCATGGGGCGCTCCTACAAGGCAGGGACGCGTTAGCGCGGGATGAGCTTCAGCAACTGCCCGCCCTCGCCATCCTCCAGCAGCCAGATCGCGCCGTCCGGCCCCTGCTCCACGGCGCGTATGCGCGCGCCCATGTCGAAGCGCTGCGCCTCGCGCGCGCTGTCGCCGTCGAACTCCACCCGCACCAGCGCCTGCGACGACAGCCCGCCGATGAAGGCGTCGCCCTGCCAGTCGGGGAACATCGCGCCCGAATAGATCAGCAGGCTCGACGGCGAGATCACCGGATTCCAGAACACCTTCGGCGCGTCGAATTCCGGGCGCGTGTCGTGATCGGGGATGTCGCGGCCGTCGTAGTGGTCGCCGTTGGAGACGATCGGATAGCCGTAGTTGCCGCCGCGTTCGACCAGGTTGAGTTCGTCGCCGCCCTTCGGGCCCATCTCCACTTCCCACAGCCGCCCCTGCGCATCGAAATCGATGCCCAGCAGGTTGCGGTGGCCCAGCGACCAGACCTGCGCCGCCACGCCGCCCTGGTCGGCGAAGGGGTTGTCGGCCGGCTCGCTGCCGTCGTCGTTGAGGCGCACCAGCTTGCCCAGGTTGGACTGCATGTCCTGCGCGGGATCGAACTTCTGCCGCTCGCTCGACGTGATCCACAGCTTGCCGTCGCTGCCGAACAGCAGGCGGTGGCCGTAGTGGCCGCGGCCGCTGACCTTGGGCACCTGGCGCCAGATCACCTCCAGGCCTTCGAGCGTGCCGCCGCCGCTGTCGTCCAGCGCCAGCGTGGCGCGCGCCACGGCGCCGCCGCGGGTGTCGCCGTCGCCGGCTTCGGCGTAGCTGACGTAGGCGACGTGGTTGTCGGCGAAGTCCGGATGCAGGGCGATGTCGCCGAAGCCGCCCTGTCCGCCGTAGTCGACCTCGGGCACGCCCTTGATGTCGCCGACCTTGCCGCTGGCGACGTCGACCAGCTTCAGCGCGCCGCGCTTCTCGGTGACCAGCAGGCGGCCGTCGGGCAGGAAGGCCATCGCCCACGGCTCGTCGAAAGTGGCGATTTCGGTGCTGGCGAAGGGGCGGGAGTTGCTGGTGGCCGGTTCGGCGGCGGCCGGGGATGCGGCCTGGGACTGGTCGTCCTGCGCGCTTGCTGGCTGTCCCGAGGCGTTGCCGGGAGCGTTGCAGGCGATCAGGGCGAGGCTGGCGCAAGCGAGGACGAGCAGGCGAAGGGTCATGGCGGCGCTCCGGTTCACGTGTCGGCACGGTGAGAGGAATGCACACTAGCACCGTGCGTGAAACGACCGTCAGGAGGACCCGGATGCTGCCCGCCATCGACACCCGATGCCCGTACTGCGGCGAGCCGATCGAACTGTTCGTCGACGGCTCCGCCGGTGACCAGCAGTACATCGAGGACTGCCAGGTCTGCTGCCGGCCGATCGTGGTCACGGTCGCGCTGGATGCGGACGGCGAGCCCGTGGTCGCGGTGCGCGCGGAGGACGAGGCCTGAGGGGCCACCGCGCCGCATCGTGCGTGGCGAAGCGTGGCCCGGGCCGCTGCCGTGCAGGTAAAGGTTGTGTTGCGTTCAGTCGCCGGCCGCGCCTCCGCCGTGCGACACGGGCCGGAAATCCGCGCTGGTTCCGGCTGCAACCGCAAATGCATGACCGCCATCGCACTGCGGACTAGCCGCATTCGCGGCGCACGTGGTTAAGACCGCGTAAGTCGCCGCTGCGCGGCGCGGCAAGTGTTCATCGGCGCGGCGTCAAGGTCGGTGCCAGGGTGGTGCACAGGCAACACGTCAGCACCCTCGAACAACAAACCATGGAGAACACGATGAATCATGCAAACAAGCTGTCCGGCCTGATCGCGCTTGCCGCCGCCGTCGCCATGCCGATGGCATTCGCGCAGACCGCCCCGACCACCGACGACGGCATGCAGCCGACGTCGCCGCAGGCCACCGCGCCCACCGCCGAACCCAAGCAGGTCACCTGGGCCGACCTGGACGTCGACAAGGACGGCAGCCTGAGCAAGGCGGAAGTCGCCACCGTGCCGGCGCTGACCCAGGTCTTCGACGCCGCCGATGCCGACGCGGACGGCAAGCTCACCGCCGAGGAATACAAGGCCCACGCGGCCGCGACCTCCGGTGAAGCCGACGACGCCAGCGAGCAGTAAGACTCGCGGGACTCTCCGCGTGTGTGTGCAGGGCGGCCTCCGGGCCGCCCTTTTTTTGTGGTTGTTTGCCCAACTGAGGGTGGTGGCGACTTTTGCGGACGGTCCGTACGCAGGCTTCGGAAGCAGCGACGTCCCGGCCGGGGGATGCTCCCCGGCTCGGCAGGACGCCGCTGCGCGGCTCCCCCGGCCCGGCGCAGCGCGCCGGGCATTCGCACGGGCGCGCGGCAATGCCGCGCAAGCAGCCCGTGCTCATCCATGTCTGACTCGCCGCCGCAGGCCATCCATGGCCTGCTTTCCGCATCCCCCGGCCGGGACGCCGCTTCGGCGATTCGTTATCGAGGCTTTTTCCGACAGCCGAAGATCAAGAGCCGTCGGGCGCATAGGCCCGACCTGCGTAGGTCGGGGCTACGCCCCCCGACGTGCTTTGGCTCTTTCGCAGCCGAAGCGACGATATTGACGTCAGGGTGAGCCGTGCCCTGGCGGCCGGGGGTCGCGTCAAGCGCGCCAAGGATGGCGCGCGCCCTCGTCAGGACAGGATGTCCTGCCGAGGGAACAGCGGCCGCCGGCCGACAGGACACGGCGACTCGCCGGAGCCCACGCCGGCTTGGTCTTTTCGCGGCGCGGCATAATGCATCGATGACCAACCAGATCCGCATGGTCGCCTTCGATGGCGACGACACCCTCTGGCGCAGCCAGGATTTCTTCGATGCCGCGCAGGTGGAGTTCGAACGGATCGTCGGCGGCTACGTCGATCTCGCAGACGCGCGCGTGTCCGAGCGCCTGTATGCGTTCGAGAAGGCCAACCTGGCCTGGTTCGGCTACGGCGTGAAGGGCATGGCGCTGTCGATGATCGAGGCGGCGGTGGAGATCACCGGCCAGCGCGTGGCGGCGGCCGACGTGCAGCGCATCGTCGGCCTGGCCAAGGACTTGCTGCGGCACCCGGTGGAGCTGCTGCCGGGCATCCGCGACGCGGTGGCCGACATCGCCGCGCGCCACGACGTGGTGCTGATCACCAAGGGCGACCTGTTCCACCAGGAGGCCAAGGTGCGCGATTCGGGCATGGCCGACCTGTTCCGGCGCATCGAGATCGTCAGCGAGAAGGATCCGGCGACGTACGCACGCCTGCTGGAGGAGTTCGACATCGAGGCCGCGCAGTTCCTGATGATCGGCAACTCGCTGCGTTCGGACATCGCGCCGGTGCTCTCGCTCGGCGGCTGGGGCGTGCACATGCCTTACCACACGACCTGGAGCCACGAGAACGAAGCCAGCGTCGATGCCGGCAGCGAACGCATGCGCAGCGTCGGCTCGCCCGGCGAATTGCCGGCGGCCGTCGAGGCGATCGCCGCGGCCGCGGCAGCCTGAAGCGATGGGCGGATTGGCGGTGCGTTCACCGCGGCTGCGCGATGGTGGCGGCCTGATGCACGGGAGCAGGCCGATGGAATCGACGCCACGCTGGATTGCCGTCGCGGTTGGCGTCGCGGTGCTGGCGCTCGGCGCATGCACTGCGACCGGGCCGACGCAGGCCCGCGGCGAACCGGAGCTGCGGTTTTCCAGTCCCGCGGACAACCGAAGCGCAAGCCGCGACGAACGTGGCGACCCGGTTCGCGTGCGTCGCGATGCTTACGGCCGGCCGATTCATTTCCGCGAGGTTCCGCTGGATCGCCACGGCGTCGCGCGCGACGCGGGCACCGGGCAGGGCGTGGTTTGCGGCGAACAATGGCGCTGCACGGAAGAAGACGACAGCGCCGCGCACCGCGGAAGCGACGACCGGTAGCGCGCGCGGACCTGGCTATCTGGGCGGTGCTTCCTGCCCCGGCGTGTCGATCACGAGCGGGTGGACGCTCGCCTCGACGCCCGACTCCACCTTCAGCGTGACCCAGCGCAGGGCAACGGCGTAGGCGCCGAGCAGGACCGCGATTGCGACCAGCCAGATCAACCAGCGGCGCGATCGCGGCTGTTGCCGGAGGTGCGCAGGTTGGGGGGCGGCCATGGGCTTCTCCTGAATACGCGTTGCGCCAAGCGGGCGCTGCAAAGCCGGGATGGACATTACGCGACCCCGCGTCACGGGCGCGTGCAAGTGGCGGCCCGCGTGCGCACAATCGCGCATGCGTCCGTCGCGGCCTGCAGTCGCGCGATTCGCACGGCCGGCCGCCGCGGGTGCAAGATGACGCGACGCTGTCCCGTTCGCCCCCTGATGCACCTTGAGGACCACGATGCCCAATGCCGCCACTTCCCTGCTGCACGGCCTGCGCCGGTCCACGGCATTGCTGGCCGCAGGCCTGCTGCTGGCGGGCACCGCGTTCGCGCAGGATTACGCGTTTGCGTGGAATCCGCGCAGCGGCGACGCCTGGGTCGACACCCAGCTGGCCGACATCAACGCGTACGGCAGCCGCTACCGGGGTGCCTTCGTCGACGAACTTGTGCGCTACCACGCCGCGCCGCGCGACCTGGTCAACGAACTGGTCGACGAGCGCAACTGGGCGCCCGGCGATGTCTACTACGCCTGCACGCTGGCCCAGGTGGTCGGACGCCCGTGCCGGTCGCTGGTCGAAGTCTGGGGGCAGTTCCACGACGAGGGCTGGGAAGCCGTTGCCGGGAAGGCGGGCATCGCCAAGCGCCCCGACGCCATGCAGCGCCTGAAACGGGCCATCACCAGCAGTTACGAACGTTGGGGGCGGCCGCTGGCCGAGGTGCCCGAAGCGCTGCCGCAGGAGGACGGCGACGCAAAGCCGGCGCCGGGCAAGGGCGGCTGACGCGCGGCTTCAACCGCCGATGAAGGTGTCGAACAGCAGCTTCACGTTCAGCACCACGATGACCGACGCGATCACCCAGGCCAGCGACGCCAGCCACGGCGCGATCACGAAGCGCCCCATCTTCTCGCGGTCGGTGACGAAGCGCACCAGCGGGATCACCGCGAACGGCAGCTGCATCGACAGCAGCACCTGGCTGAAGACCAGCAGCTTGGCCGTGCCCTCCGAGCCGTAGAGCCCGGTGATGATGACCACCGGCACGATCGCGATGCCGCGCGTGACCAGGCGCCGCGCCCAGGTCGGCATGCGCAGGTGCAGGAAGCCTTCCATCACGATCTGCCCGGCCAGCGTCGCGGTGACGGTCGAGTTGAGCCCCGACGCCAGCAGCGCGACCGCGAACAGCGTCGAGGCGATGCCCACCCCGAGCATCGGCGACAGCAGCGCGTAGGCCTGTTCGATCTCCTGCACGTCGGTGTGCCCGGCCTTGTGGAACACCGTGGCGGCCATGATCAGGATCGAGGCGTTGATGAACAGCGCCAGCATCAGCGCGATGGTGCTGTCGGTCACCGCCCAGCGGATCGCCATGCGCTTGCCGGCGTCGTTGCGCGGATAGTCGCGGGTCTGCACGATCGACGAATGCAGGTACAGGTTGTGCGGCATCACGGTGGCGCCGATGATGCCGATCGCGATGTACAGCGCGGCCGGGTTGGTCACCACTTCGGCGCGCGGGATGAAGCCGCCGAGCACCTCGGCCACCGGCGGCGCGGCCAGCGCGACCTGCACCGCGAAGCAGGCGAAGATCACCAGCAGCATCGCGATGATGAACGCCTCCAGCGCGCGGAAGCCGTGGCGCATCAGGTACAGCACCAGGAACACGTCGACCGCGGTGATGATCGCGCCGGCCACCAGCGGGATGCCGAACAGCAGGTTGAGCGCGATCGCGGTGCCGATCACCTCGGCCAGGTCGCAGGCGATGATCGCGATCTCGCACACCACCCACAGCACGAACGCCACCGGCCGCGGGTAGTGGTCGCGACAGGCCTGGGCGAGGTCGCGGCCGGTGGCGATGCCCAGCCGCGCGGCCAGCGCCTGCAGCACGATCGCCATCACGTTCGACAGCAGGATCACGCACAGCAGCGTGTAGCCGAACTGCGAGCCACCGGCCAGGTCGGTGGCCCAGTTGCCCGGGTCCATGTAGCCGACCGAGACCATGTAGCCCGGGCCGAGGAAGGCGAGGAAGCGGCGCAGCCACTGGCCCGATCCCGCTTCGGTTCCCGGCACCCGCACGCTGGCGTTGAGCGCGCCCAGGCTTGCCCCGGTGCGTGGGTCGCGGCTGAAGCGCCAGCCGGGCTCGGCGACGGGCGGTGGGGGGGCTACTTCGCGATCCACGGGGCGGGCGCCGTCCGTGCGGGGAGGGTGTTGTTATAGCCTCTGCTATCTTCCGAAGCAAGCGCCATCATGACTGCGGTAACCTAACGTTCCCCGCGGCTCATTCCGCCGCGGCGTCCGCGCAACAGGACGCGAGCCGGCATGCCGAAACCCAAGCCATCCCCGCCGCCGCTCATCGACGCCGACCTGCACGCCGAGAGCTTCCGCCAGGTCCGCGAGGCGCATCGCGTGGAGCTGGTGGAGGACTACGTCGAACTGATCTCGGACCTGATCCGCGACGGCGGCGAGGCCCGCCAGGTCGACATCGCCGCGCGCCTGGGCGTCGCCCAGCCGACCGTGGCCAAGATGCTCAAGCGCCTGGTGAAGGCCGGCTTTGTGGTGCAGAAGCCGTACCGCGGCGCGTTCCTCACCCCGGAAGGCGAGGCCCTCGCCCAGGCCAGCCGCGAACGCCACCAGGTGGTCGAAGCCTTCCTCCTGGCGCTCGGCATCGACCCCGACACCGCGCGCCGCGACGCCGAGGGCATCGAGCACCATGTCAGCGCGGAAACCGTCGCGGCGTTCGCCCGGTTCGTCGCGAAGCGGCGCTAGGGAAGGTGTGGGCAGCCCGCCCTTGATCGTCATCTCCGCCTTCGCGGGGATGGCGGCAGTTGTTCAGGCCCTTTCCTGGCGCCCGAGCAGCTTCAGGGCGTTGCCGGCGCGGATCTTCGCCTTCTCCTCGTCCGTCAGGTCGAGCTTCTCCAGCGCATCCACCGCGTCGTCGAGCCCCATCTGCGGATAGTCCGACCCGAGCAGCACGTGGTCGATGCCGACGTTGCGCAGCGTCCAGACGAACTCCGCCTCGATCGGCGAATCGGCCGCCAGCAGCACCGGGCCGGAGATGTCGAAGTACAGGTTGTCCATCGCGAAGCCGTCGGCCGTGCGGGCCAGGGCGAGGATGTTCCAGAACCGGAAGTTCAGTCCGCCGATGTGCGCGAGGATGAACTTCGTGCC
>DATCYC010000072.1:0-1878 GCA_036570525.1 Luteimonas sp. | reverse complement strand
GCCACCTGCGCCGGGATCACCAGCGCGGCCAGCAGCAGCCGGAAGATGCGCTCGCGGCCGGCGAACCTCAGCTTCGCGAACGCGTAGCCGGCCATGGTGTTGAACAGCAGGGACAGCAGCGTCACGCACGAAGCGACCAGGAAGCTGTTGAACAGGAAGCGCCCCATGCCGGCCTTGGCGAACAGTTCGCGGTAGTTGTCCAGCGTGGCCGCCGACGGCAGCAGCGGCGGCGGGAAGTGCGCGGCCTCGCCGGTCTGCATGAACGACACCGACAGCATCCAAAGCAGCGGCGCCAGGCTGAGCACGGCCAGCGCGACCAGCAGGCCATTGACGACGGCGGTGGCGAAGGGACGGTTCATTCCACCCCCTTCCGCCGCGCGAACCACAACAGCCCGCTGGTCACCGCCACCATCAGCACGAACAGCAGGAAGGCCACCGCCGAGGCGTTGCCCAGGTTCCACCACTTGAAGCCCTCGTCGTACATCAGGTACAGCACGCTCTTGGTGCTTTCCAGCGGCCCGCCCTGGGTCATCACGTAGGGCTCGGCGAACAGCTGGAAGTAGCCGGACATGGTCAGGATGCCGACCAGCAGCAGCACCGGCCCGAGCATCGGCAGGGTGACGTGGCGGAACTGCCGCCACGCGCCGGCGCCGTCGATGCGCGCGGCCTCGTACAGGTCCTCGGGGATCGACTGCAGCCCGGCGAGGAAGATGATCATGTTGTAGCCGAAGTTCTTCCACACCGCGAACAGGATGATCGTCGGCATCGCCCAGTTCGGATCGCCGAGCCAGTCGACCGGTTCGATGCCGATCGACGACAGCCCCCAGTTCACCAACCCGTAGCGGGTGTGGAACAGGTAGCGCCAGATCACCGCCACCGCCACCACCGTGGTCACCACCGGGGCGAAGAACGCGGTGCGGAAGAAGCCCTTGAAGCGGCCGAGCTTGGAGTGCAGCAGCACCGCGGCGCCGAGCGACACCGCGATCGACAGCGGCACGCCGACGACCACGAAGTACAGCGTGTTGCCCAGCGTCTTCCAGAACAGCGGGTTGTGCAGCAGGCCGATGTAGTTGTCGAAGGCCACGAAGCGCAGGTTGTCGATGTCGGCCAGCGCGTAGATGTCGAAGTCGGTGACGCTCAGCCCGAGCGCTGCGACCACGGGCAGGAAGAAGAACACCACGATCACCAGCATCGCCGGTGCGGCGAAGGTCCAGCCGGCGAGCGAGCGGGTCATGGAGCGGCTCCGGCGTGGCCATCGGCCTGGTCAAGCATCCACCGCCGCTTCTCCAGGATCGCATCGGTGCGGCGGTCGAGCTCGACCACCGCCTCGTCCACGCTCATGCGGTCGTTGGCGACCAGCTCGCCCACCAGCTTGAGCTCGGTCGCGATGCGCTCCCACTCGGGCACCTTCGGCGTCGACACCGCGCGTTCGAGCTGGTCGCGGAACGCACGCGCGTAAGGATCGTTCGCAAGCGCCGGATCCTTCCACGGCGAGCGGCGCGGCGGCAGGTTGCCGGTCATGCCGTGGAAGCGGGCCTGCACTTCCGGATCGGACAGGTAAGCGACCAGCTTCCACGCGGCGTCCTTGTGCTCCGAATCGCGGAACACGACGAAGCTGGTGCCGCCGGCAACCGACGCGCCGGGGCCCTCCGGCCCGGGCAGCGGCATCGTCATCCACGCATCGGACAGCGACGACGGCAGGCGCTTGCGGAATTCGGCGATGTTCCAGGGGCCGTTGATGTAGAAGCTGAAATAGCCCTTGCCGAACTCGTCCCAGACGTTGGAGATCGCGGTGTTGCCCACCCGCGGCGCCCAGCCCTTGTCGAAGATTTCCTTGTAGAACGCCAGCGTGCGCCGGAAGCCTTCGCTGCGGAAGTT
>DATCYC010000071.1:0-2400 GCA_036570525.1 Luteimonas sp. | reverse complement strand
CGGGCGTCGGCGCGGTGGTGGCTGTGTCCGCGGCTTCGGGTTGCGGCTGCGAGCAGCCCGGCAGCATCGCGCCTGCCAGCAGCACGGTCATCAGGACGGAAAGCGGGGAGCGGGTCATGGCGGCCTCGGATGCGGGGAGGAACACGGATTGTCTCGCCCGCGGGCGTCGAGCGCACGCGGGCGTCGGTGCAGGCGTCCCGGCCGTAGGCTGGGTTGGCTCCATCAACCCAGCCCCGCCGTAACTCCTTCAAGACGCTGGGTTGGTGGAGCCAACCCAGCCTACGGCAGCCGTGTGTGCCGCGGCCCCGTGGTTTACCGATAGGCGCCCGGTCCCCGCCAGAGCACTTCACCCAGCCTGTAAACCCGCTGCATCGTGATGACGTCGCGCGCGTCGCCGATGGCTTCGAGTTCCGGGTCGTCCGGTTCGACCATGCGGCACGCGCCGGAGTCGCGGTGCAGGGCGATTTCCAACGGGCAGACCATGAGCCGTCGCGTGCCCGGCAGGGGGAGGAAGAGTTCGGTCATGCCCTGGTCGCGCCAGGCGCGCAGCCGGGTTTCGTCGAGGAGGTCGTAATACACCTGGTAGCCGCCCACCTCCAGGCTGGTCCCGGAGGAAGCGGCATCGTTGCGGCGGCCGCGGTTGGTGCCGCGGCTCCGGGCCGGGCCCGCGTTCACCGGCGCGAGGTCTTCGGGCAGCATGCCCGGCGGCTGTCCCCACGTGTGGGCGGGGCGTTGCACGGCCTCTTCCGGCACGTCGGGCGGCGCGGATGCCGGCTCGGGTGAAGTGGCCGGGATGTCGACCACCTGGAGCGCCGTGGAATCATCGGCTTGCTCGACCGGCGTGGTCTGGACGCGGTTGGCCGGGGGAGCAGGCGCGGGACGCTTGCGCGGTGGTTCCGGGCGAGGGGGTGGCACGGGCGCTGGTGAGGGCGGCCGGAGCGTTTCGTCGATGTAGGTCACCTGCAGGCGGCTGCCGGCGGCCCCGCCTTCCTGTGGCGGGGTCACGGTGATCGGCGGGGCCAGCATCACCAGCAGCACGAGCAGCCCGTGCAGCAACGCTGTCACGAGCGCGGCGGTCCAGGATTGCAGGCGCTCGGTCGGGTCCCCGCTTCCGGAGCCCGTTCGACGCGAAACCTTGCTCATGCGGCCGGGGGTGCGTCGGAAGGGTGGGCCATCATGCGTGTTCTACAGCGTGCGACATGGCATGCCAAAAAGAAGACAGAAGACGGTTCAGGTTGGGCCGGCCCGGGTTCGACGGACCCCTTCGACCCGCAGGGCGGAACCCGCGCAGCGGATTCCGCCGAATGCCGGATGGTCGCCGACGTTGCCTGACCATGGACATGCGGCGGAATCGCCTTTGGCGGTTCCGCCCTGCGTCGCGCCGTCGCCAGTGCGGCCTGCGGTCAACCCGCCAGCAGGCGGTTCATCCGCTGCACGAAGGCGGCCGGGTCCGGGAGCGGGGCGCCGGCGGACAGTTCGGCTTGTTCGAGCAGCAGCGTGGCCAGGTCGGTCGCGCGGGCGTCGTCGGTTTCGGCTTCGACCTGTTTGAGCAGCGGGTGCGCGGGATTGATCTCCAGCGTCGGCTTGTTCTCCGGCACGTCCTGGCCGGCCTCGCGCAGCAGGTGCGCCATGTGCGGGGCCATCTCCCATTCGGACATGGCCAGGCACGAGGGCGAGTCGGTCAGGCGGGCGGACACGCGCACGTCCTCGACGCGGTCGCCGAGCAGGCCCTTGAGCTTGTCGAGCAGCGGCGCGGCGGCCTTGGTGGCTTCCTCCTGCTTCGCCTTGTCGGCCTCGCCCAGCGGCAGCTCGCCCTTGGCGACGTGCTTGAGCGGCTTGCCGGCGTACTCGTGCAGGTTGCCGAGCATCCATTCGTCGATGCGGTCGGACATCAGCAGCACCTCGATGTCCTTGGCGCGGAAGGCCTCGAGCTGCGGGCTGCCGGCGGCGGCGCGATGGCCGTCGGCGGTGACGTACCAGATCGCGTCCTGGCCGGGCGCCATGCGGCCGACGTAGGCGTCCAGCGACACGGTCTGCGCCGCGCCGTCGCCCTTGGTCGATGCGAAGCGCAGCAGTTTGGCGATGCGCTCGCGGTTGGTCGCGTCCTCGACGATGCCTTCCTTGAGCGTGTTGCCGAAAGCCTTGAGGAACGCGGCGAACTTCTCCGGCTCGTCGCGCGAGAGCTTCTCGATCATGTCGAGCACGCGCTTCACGCAGGCGCCCTTGATGCGTTCGAGCTGGCGGTTGTGCTGCAGCAGCTCGCGGCTGACGTTGAGCGGCAGGTCGTCGGCGTCGACCACGCCGCGCACGAAGCGCAGGTAGTTGGGCAGCAGCTCCTCGGCCGCGTCCATGATGAAGACGCGCTTGATGTACAGCTTCAGGCCCTTGCGCTCCTCGCGC
>DATCYC010000070.1:0-2233 GCA_036570525.1 Luteimonas sp. | reverse complement strand
CTGGCGCGCGGTGAGGTCGCGCACCAGGCCGCTGCCGTCGGTGTTGTCGCCATGCCATTGGTCGCCCTTGCGGACCAGGACGTTGACCGCGCCGGCGCGGCGGGCGCGCTCGCTGACCCCGGTGCACAGGGCCAGCGCGGCCTCCTTCAGCGGCAGGGTCACGCTGGCGCCGTCGCCGCCGCCGGCGGTGAAGGCTTCAAGCGCGGTGGCGAAGGTGTCGGGCGTGGCATCGATCGCCTCGAAGCGCAGTGCGATCCCGGTCTGCCGGCTGAAGCGGGCGTGGATGCGCGGCGACAGCGAGTGGGTGATCGGATGGCCGAACACGGCGTGGTGGGATTCGGACATGGCGGCCCCCTGTGCATGGAATGTCGGAGTGCGGCGACGACGTCCGTGCCGCCGCGTGGCTGATCCGAGTGTACTCCCGGGTCCTGTCGATTCCGTGCGATGGAGGCCGCGCGGGCGTGGCCTCGGATCGCACCGGTCATGCGCTTCGTGGATGGGAGCTGCGCCTCCCGATGCTCTTGCCGTAGCCCCGACCTACGGGGCGTCTTCGCGCAGCCAGCGTGCCGCGTCCAGCGCGAAGTAGGTCAGCACGCCGTCGGCGCCGGCGCGCTTGAAGCCCAGCAGTGCTTCGAGCACGCACTGGCGCTCGTCGAGCCAGCCGTTGGCGAAGGCGGCCTTGAGCATCGCGTACTCGCCGCTGACCTGGTAGGCGTAGGTCGGCACGCCGAACTCGTCCTTCACCCGGCGCACGATGTCCAGGTACGGCATGCCGGGCTTCACCATCACCATGTCGGCGCCTTCCTCCAGGTCCAGCGCCACTTCGCGCAGTGCCTCGTCGGAGTTGCCCGGGTCCATCTGGTAGGTGCGCTTGTCGGCCTTGCCCAGCGCGCCGGCCGAACCGACCGCGTCGCGGAACGGGCCGTAGAAGCTGCTCGCGTACTTGGCCGCGTAGGCGAGGATGCGGGTGTGGATGAAGCCTTCCTGCTCGAGCGCGGCGCGGATCGCGCCGATGCGCCCGTCCATCATGTCGCTGGGCGCGACCACGTCGGCGCCGGCGCGCGCGTGCGACAGCGCCTGCTGCACCAGGGCCTCGACGGTGACGTCGTTGATCACGTAGCCGGTGTCGTCGACGATGCCGTCCTGGCCGTGCGAGGTGTAGGGGTCGAGCGCGACGTCGGTGATCACGCCCAGTTCCGGGAAGCGCTGCTTCAAGGCGCGGATCGCGCGCTGGCACAGGCCGTCGTCGTCCCAGGCGGCAACGGCGTCGAGCGACTTGGCCTCCGGCGCGGTCACCGGGAACAGGGCGAGCGCCGGGATCCGCAGCTCGCTGGCGGTTTCGGCCACGCGCAGCAGCTCATCGATCGACAGTCGCTCGACGCCCGGCATCGACGGCACCGCGGCGCGGCCAGCCGCTTCGTGCACGAAGACCGGGTAGACCAGGTCGTCGGCGGTGAGCACGGACTCGCGCATCAGCCGGCGCGAGAACTCGTCGCGGCGCATGCGCCGCGGGCGAAGGTAGGGGTAGGTCATGCCGGCATTTTACGCCGCTCCTGCGGGAGGCGACTCAGACGATCCCGCCGCCCAGCACCAGCCGCCCCACCGCGACCACGATCACCAGGCCATTGAGCGCCAGCCCGGTCTTGGCGCGGCCGCGGTTGCCCGGCGCGGTGAACAGCACGCCGATCGCGGCGATGATCGCGCCCACCGCGGCGAACGGGATCAGGAACCAGTTGCCCCAGCCGAGCAACGGAATGAGCGCGACGATCATCCAGATCATCGCGACGATGCCCCACAGCAGGCTGATCAGTCCCATGTCCCGCTCCAGCAAGGTGTGGCGTCATTGATGGCGCCTGTCGCCTGCGATTGCAAGTGGCGGCCGGCCTGGAACCGAGGCGGGGCGCCTCCGCCACCGGGAAGAAAAGCGGCGCCCCGAAGGGCGCCGCGCCAGGTGTGCGCAGGCGAAGCGCTTGCGCCTTACTTGCCCTTGCCCGACTTCGCCGCGCAGCTCGCGATCACGTCGGCCTGGGGCCCGGACACCAGGCCGCTGGCCTCCAGCCGGTCGGCGTAATGCGCCATGCAGCGCTGGTAGTGGCCGTGGTTGCCGGCCCGGCTTTCGCACAGGTTGCTGGTGGCCTGGACGTTCGCCCCGATGATGATGCCGGCATCGTCGACCACGTCCACGCCGGTATCGCAATTGCCGATCCTGGCGTTGCCGTCGTTGAGCGTCCAG
>DATCYC010000069.1:0-3652 GCA_036570525.1 Luteimonas sp. | reverse complement strand
CCTGAGCCCGGTCAAGCGCCGCGGCAACCGCCGCTACTACCAGCGCCACGACGTGCTGATGGTGCGCCAGATCCGCGGCCTGCTGTACGAGCAGGGCTACACCATCGGCGGCGCCCGCCAGCGCCTGGAAGGCGAGGGCGCGAAGCAGGAATCGGCGCTGAGCACCCAGATCGTCAAGCAGGTGCGGATGGAACTGGAGGAAATCCTCCAGTTGCTGCGCCGCTGAACCGGAAGACGCGGCGCGGCCCGCGAAGCCGGTATAATCCACGCCATTCCGGGGTATAGCGCAGCCTGGTAGCGCACTTGTCTGGGGGACAAGTGGTCGTCGGTTCGAATCCGGCTACCCCGACCAAGAAAACCAAGTGGCGACATGGACCTGGCTCCGTGTCGCCACTTGTCATTTCAGGGTGTCAACGCGTTGCCACCTATCGCCGCCTTCGTTGAGGGGCGCTCATGCTGGCAGATGAGTACTTCGGACCCACAGGCCAGGCGCAGGACGACGCCAATGGGTTCGCCGGTTATGGCGAAGCGATCGCCGGCGTGCCCGGTGGCCGATTCCACGGCTTGCGACCTGGTTGGCAAGGCGCTCAGCTGCTGGCCTTCAAGGGTCACCGACCAGCCTTGTTCCGCGGGTTGAACGAGGATCATCCTGTCTTGCATTGCCTGCATCCTGGAATGGGAAGTGCCCCGGCCCAGCTTCACGGCTTGCTCAAGGTCGCGGCCTATTTCCGTTGCTGAGCGGCATCCGTTGCCGGTGCATAGGCCGTGCTGCCGGGGCACCAACAGGGTCGCCAGGCCACGACTTCGGAACAATCAGGCGTTGCCCCGATGGCGGGTAGGAAAAATCTGACAAGAGATGGAACCCCGGAAATTCCGGGGCTCCACGTCGTCTCCGGGGCATCGCTCGAAAGCTGCGGCAGGTTCTGCGGCGACGGCCGGCTGGATTGAATGTGCTGCGCGCTTGGAGGTCGTGTCGCCACTGACGAAGATGCCATGGCCGCTGATTGGCGCGGGCGCTTCCAGGCACCCGCACGGCCGGGGTGCCGACTGCCGTCGCGGACTCAGCCGGCGACGGTGCGCGCCGGCTGCAGCGACGGCTTGGCCAGTTCCGGCCAGCGCTTGAGCAGCGCGGCGCGGATGCCGGCGTCGTCGAGGCCGGCTTCGGCCAGCAGGTCTTCGCGGCTGGCGTGGTGCTGGAAGGCGTCGGGCAGGCCCAGGTGCAGGATCGGCAGGACCACGCCGGACTCGTTCAGCAGTTCGGCGACCGCCGAGCCGGCGCCGCCCATGACCACGTTGTCTTCGATCGTCGCGAAGCCATCATGCGAACGCGCCAGCTCGAGGACCAGCTCGCGATCGAGCGGCTTGACGAAGCGCATGTTGACCACGGTGAGGTCGAGTTCGCCGCCCACTTGTTCGGCCGCCGGCACCATCGCGCCGAACGCCAGCAGCGCGATGCGCGAGCCGCTGCGGCGCAGCTGCGCCTTGCCGATCGGCAGCGTGTCGAGCGCCGGCTGCACCGCGACGCCGGGTCCGCTGCCGCGCGGGTAGCGCACCGCGGCGGGTCCGTCGAAGCGGAAGCCGGTGGACAGCATCTGCCGGCACTCGTTCTCGTCGGCCGGCGCCATCACCACCATGTTGGGCACGCAGCGCAGGTAGCTCAGGTCGAGGTTGCCGGCGTGAGTCGCGCCGTCAGGGCCGACCACGCCGCCGCGGTCGATCGCGAACAGCACGTCGAGGTTCTGGATCGCCACGTCGTGCACGAGCTGGTCGTAGCCGCGCTGCAGGAAGGTGGAGTAGATGGCGACGACGGGTTTCGCGCCTTCGCAGGCCATGCCCGCGGCGAGGGTCACCGCATGCTGCTCGGCGATGGCGACGTCGAAGTAGCGCTCCGGGTATTCCTTGCTGAAGCGCACCAGGCCCGAGCCTTCGCGCATCGCCGGGGTGATGCCCATCAGCTTGTCGTCGGCCGCGGCCATGTCGCACAGCCAGTCGCCGAACACGTCGGTATAGGTGGCCTTCTTCACCGCGCCGGGCTTCTTGACCACGCCCAGCTCCGGGTCGAACGGCGAGACCGCGTGGTAGCCGATCTGGTCGCCCTCGGCCAGCTCGTAGCCCTTGCCCTTGGTGGTGATCACGTGCAGCAGCTGCGGGCCGTTGAGTTTTTTCACCATCTTCAGCGCGGCAACCACGGCCTTGACGTCGTGGCCGTCGATCGGGCCGGTGTAGTGGAAGCCCATTTCCTCGAACAGCGTGGACGGCACGAACATGCCCTTCCAGTGCTCCTCCCAGCGGCGCACGAACTTGGCCGCCGGCTTGCGCTTGTCGCCGAGCAGCTTCTTGCCGCCCTCGCGCAGCGCGTTGAGGGTGTGGCTGCCGGTGGCGCGGCCCAGCATCTTGGTCAGGCCGCCGACGTTCTCGCTGATCGACATGCGGTTGTCGTTGAGCACCACCAGGATGTTGGGCTCGGGCTCCATGCCGCCGGCGTGGTTGAGCGCCTCGAACGCCATGCCCGCGGTCATCGCGCCGTCGCCGATCACCGCGACCACGCGGCGTTCGTTGCCGGCGCGCGCGTTGGCGATCGCCATGCCCAGCGCGGCGGAGATGGAGGTCGAGGAATGGCCGACGCCGAAGGTGTCGTATTCGCTCTCCTCGCGCTTGGGAAATGGGGCCACGCCGTCCTTGTGCTTGACGGTGTGGATCGCGTCGCGGCGGCCGGTGAGGATCTTGTGCGGGTAGGTCTGGTGGCCGACGTCCCAGACGATGCGGTCGTCGGGGGTGTCGTACATCGCGTGCAGGGCGACGGTCAGTTCGATCACGCCGAGGCCGGCGCCGAAATGACCGCCCGACTTGCCGACCGATTCGATCAGGTAGGCGCGCAGTTCGTCGGCGATGGCGGGCAGCTCGGCTTCGTCGAACTTGCGCAGGTCGGCCGGGGTTTCGATGCGCGAAAGGCGCGGGTAGCGCGAAGAGTCGATCATGTCCGGCATTTTCCCCTTCGCCGTCGTGACGGGCAAGGCAAAGGGACCTTTCGCACGTGGGAATGCCCGCCAGTGCGGAGAACCACTTGGCAACGGGCAGGCGATTGCGCGGAAAGCGCGCCGGAGCGAGCGGGCTACTTGCCGCGCAGGCGCCCGAACAGGCCGGTGGGCTTTGCCGGCTCGGCAGGCTCCGGCGGCGTGTTCGGAGCGATGTCGGCAAAGCCCGTCGCCAGGCTTGCATTGACGAAATCGGCCACGTCGGCCACGGGCATGCCGCTGGCCCCGGCGATCTCCGCCAGCGTGGCCGGGCCCTTCATCATCGCCGTGGCGATGCGGAAGTGGCGCGGGTATTCGCGCTCGGTCTGCGGCCACTTGTTGAGCTTGTAGCTGCCGTCCGGATCGTATCCGGGCAGCAGTTCCCCGCTGCCGGCAACCAGCGCGTCGAGCCACTGCAGGCGCTGCAGCGGCTGCGCGTCGCCGGCCTTGGCGCTCTCGCTGGCCCAGGCCGCGTCGTCGATGTCTTCGAAATCCGTGCGCTGCACCGTGCCTTTCAGGCCGGCGGCCAGCGACTTGAGCGCCGCGGGGCCGTGGTAGCTGCGCGCGGACGGGTCGATCAGCAGCGCGCTGCCGTCGCCGCTGCGATAGCGCACGCGGCGGTCCAGGGCGCCGGGCAC
>DATCYC010000068.1:0-5525 GCA_036570525.1 Luteimonas sp. | reverse complement strand
GTGCCGGCGATCGACACCGTGCCTTCGCTGCCGATGTTCTTCTGCGCGAAGATGGTGAGGTCGTTGATGTTGATGTCGCCGGCGCTGCCGCGATTGGGCGTGAGCCAGGCCGGCAGGTTCGCCCGGCCGCTGCCCGCGCTGACGCCGACACGGCCGCCGGGCCGCGTCAGTGCGGCCGTGGCGCTGGCGTGGTGGGAGTCGTCGTCGCCGTTGATCGCGCCGAGCTGGCAGTTGTTGGCCAGGCTGGACAGGGCGCTGCCGATGCCGCTCTTGCCGCTGCACAGCAGGGCCAGCGAGTCGCCCGCGTCGAGGCCGAACGCGGCGTCGAGCTCGTTCTTGCCGCCGAAGCGCCAGCGTGCGCCGACCCGCGATTGTTCGGTGGGCTCGAGCAGCAGGTAGGCGCCGACCTTGTTGCCCGAATCGCTGTAGATGATGGGCAGCACGGCGGTATTGCCCGCGGAATCGCCAGGGTCCGGCTTCGACTGTGCAAGCGCATCCGATGCGGCGCCAAGGGCGAGCAGGGAGGCAATCGACAGTTGGAGAAGGCGCAGTCGCATGACTTGGAATCGACCCGTTTCCCTGATCGAAGTTCCCGCGGTGATGGGCAATCGACTCTATCCGATTTATACTTCTTTAACAATCCCCGGGCACTGGCCGGTTCATTGGAGCGCCCCCGGCGCCGGGGCCTCCGGCCCTGCCTGGCTGAACAGGCCTTCGACCTCTTCTGCGGTGAACCGGTAGGCCTGGCCACAGAACTCGCAGCGGACGTGGGCGCTGCCCCCGATGACCGCGGCCCGGGCCTGGTCCCGGCCCAGCGACTGGAGCATGGCGGCCACCCGCCCCTGCGAGCAGGAGCAGGCGAAGCGCAGCGGCTTGTCGCCGAGCAGGCGGACGCCTTCTTCATGGAACAAACGGGTCAGCAGGGTTTCGGCCGGCCACTGCAGCAGTTCGTCGGGGCGCAGGGTGTCGAACAGGGCGCTGGCGCGGTTCCAGCCGTCCTCGTCGCCTTCGTCGCCCGGCAGCTTCTGCAGCATCAGGCCGGCGGCGTGGCCTGCGTCGGCGGCCAGCAGCAGGCGGGTCGGGAGCTGCTCGGACTGCCGGAAATACTGTTCAAAGGCGGTTGCCAGGTCATCGGCCTCCAGCGCCACGACGCCCTGGTAGCGCAGCGGCTCGCGCCCGGCCGCGCCGCGGTTCTCGATGGTGATCGCCAGCATCGCGCCGGGGCCGAGCTCGCGCAGGTCGCGCGAGACCGGCGAGGCGTCGTCCTCGGCCAGCCGGGCGATTCCGCGCAGGGTGCCGGCGGCGGTGCATTCGGTGAACAGGGTGCGCAGCCGCCCTTCGCCGCGCAGCTGCACGGACAGGCGGCCGTCGACCTTGGCGTGGCCGGTGAACAGCGCCGCTGCGGCCGTGGCTTCGCCCAGCAGCTCGGCCACCGCCAGCGGGTAGTCGTCGCGCTCGCGGATCTGCGTCCAGCTGTCGCCCAGGTGCACGCGCACGCCGCGCACCCCGGCGCGGTCGAGCAGGAAGCGGGTCAGCCGGTCGCTGTCGGCGGCCGCGGCGTTCACAGCTCGCCGAGGTCGGCGTCGTCGCCGTAGTAAGCCAGCAGGCCCTGCACGGTCTGCGAAACGAGCTCGCGCTCGAGCTCGGTCAGCATCGGATGCCAGACGTCGAAGATCAGCACCACCCGCAGCCGGTCGCTGTAGTTCCAGGCTTCGTGGCGGATGGTGTCGTCGAACATCAGCAGCTTGCCCGGCTCCCAGACGCGGGTCTCGTCGCCCACGCGCAGCGCGCAGTCGGGCGGGATGACCAGCGGCATGTGCACGGTCAGGCGGGTGTTGGTCGCGCCGTTGTGCGGCGGGATGTGGGTGCCGGGCTTGAGCGCGGAGAAGAACGCCACCGGCGCGCGCCCGGGCACGGTGTTCTGCGGAGCGAGCGCGAGCGCGGCCTCGGTGCGCGGGCACAGGTCCGCGTGGGCGTCGATCCGCTGGCCGTCCTTCCACAGGAAGTACGCGCCCCAGTCGAGGTTGTGGTCGAGCGCGGCGAACTGCGCCGGCGGCTCGCCCTCGGCGGTCTTGACGTAGGGCTCGAAGGCCTGCTGGCTGGCAAGCACGCCCTGCAGCTCTTCCAGCATCGCCGGGAATTGCGCCTCCACGTCCTTCACCCACGGGTAGTCGTCGCGTTCGAAGAACGGGATTGCCGGCAGGCGCGGGAACGGCAGCATCAGCGGCCGCGCGGTGACGAACGGGCGGCGGCCGGTGACGATGTCCAGGCAGTGTTCGAAGCGCTCGAGCTCGCGCCCGGAGGCCGTGCCGGCGCGGCTGGCGAGGTCGACGCGCTGCGAGAGGAAGGCGTGCAGTTCGGACTGGTTGGCATTGACCGCTTCCCTGGCCTGGTTGACCCAGGGTTGCGCCTGCGGCGAGTTCGCGACCGGCTCGGGGATGTACGAGAGCATCTTGCTCCAGGACATCGCGGCCTGTTGCCGGCGGCCGGCGTCTTCCAGCAGGCGCGCCTTTTCGAAGTGCGGCCCCCACGCAGTGGGCTCGGCGGTGATCGCGCCGTCGATTGCCTTGATCGCGGCCGCGCGGTCGCCGCGCAGCGAATGCAGGCGCGACAGGTTCGCGTGTGGCATTGCGAACTTCGGGTCGCTGGCGATCGCGCGCGTGAAGTAGTCCTGCGCAAGCTCGAGCTCGCCGCGGTTCATGGCCTGCGTGCCGAGGTGGTTGAGCGCCGGCGCGTGGCCGGGGCGCAGGTCGAGGACGCGCTGCCAGGCCGAGGCGGCGGCCTGGTGCTGCCCGCGCATGGACAGCTCGTCCGCCTGGGACATCAGGCCGGCAATCGCATCGGGAGAAGGTTGGTTCACGACGGAATCGTTGCAGGTGCTGGCATGGTTGCCCCTACTATACGTATCCGGTCAAGCCGCCGACTCACGGGATGGGAATGACAGCGAAGACGGGAGGGCAACGACGTACCGGCGCGCGCCGCTGGCTGCGCTGGCTGTGGAAACTGCCGCTGCTGCTGCTCGCGCTGAGCGTGCTGCAGGTGCTGGCGCTGCGCTTCGTCGATCCGCCGTTCAGCGCCTTCATGGCCGCGCGCCAGCTACAGGCCTGGGGCGCGGGGGATCGGGATTTCCGCATTGCCTACGACTGGCGCGACATGGACGAGATCGCGCCCAGCCTGCCGCTGTCGATGATCGCGGCCGAGGACCAGGACTTCGCCCGCCACGGCGGTTTCGACTTCGAGGCCATCGAGAAGGCGCGCGCCAGCAACGCCCGCGGCGGCCGGATGCGCGGGGCCAGCACGATCAGCCAACAGGTGGCCAAGAACCTGTTCCTGTGGAGCGGCGACAGCCGCGCGTCGCGCTGGGTGCGCAAGGGCGTCGAGGCCTGGTACACGGTGCTGATCGAGGCGCTGTGGCCGAAGACGCGGATCCTGGAGGTGTACGCGAACGTGGCCGAATTCGGCGACGGCATCTACGGCGCGCAGGCCGCCGCGCGCAGCTACTGGCGCAAGGATGCCGTGCGACTGACGCCGGCGCAGAGCGCGACGCTGGCCGCGGTGCTGCCCAACCCGAAGCAGTACAGCGCCGCGCGGCCCGGACCGTATGTGCAGCGGCGCGCGCGCTGGATCGAGCGCAACGTGCGCCGGATTGGCGGCGTCGGTTACCTCGACAACCTGTAAGGCGGGTCTGTACCCGAGCTCCGGGGTTGAAGCCCTCCCCTTCAAGGGGGTGAGGGCGGTCCGTTTGCGCGGCACTGCCGCGCGGACCGAACGAACGACCGGCGCGCTGCGCCGGGCCGGACGGGTTGGGAGGGGATGGGTTTCCCCACCGCCGCCGCAATCCCGGCCAAACCCCATCCCCATCCCGGCCTTCCCCTTGAAGGGGAAGGAGAAAAGCCGGACCCTGCCCGCGCGACGCCATCCCCGTTACGATGCGCGCCATGCACCGTGACCCGCTCACCGTTGTCATCGCCGCCTTCAACGAGGCCCAGGCCCTGCCGTCGCTGCATCCGCGCATCGCCGCGGTGCTCGACGGGCTGGCCGGCGACATCGACGGCCGCGTGCTGTACGTCGACGACGGCAGCCGCGACGGCACCTGGGACGTGCTGCTGGGCATCGCCAACGGCGACGCGCGGGTGTCGCTGCTGCGGCTGTCGCGCAACTTCGGCAAGGAGGCGGCGCTGACCGCGGGCCTGGACCGGGTCGAGGAGGGCGCGGCCATGATCCTCGACGCCGACGGCCAGGACCCGCCGGAGCTGATTCCGCGGTTCGTGGAGAAATGGCGCGAGGGCCACGACGACGTGCACGGCACGCGCAGTAGCCGCGAGGGTGAGACCTGGCTGAAGAAGGCCACCGCGCACGTTTTCTACCGGGTCATGCAGCGGCTGTCGAAGACGCCGATCCCCACCGACACCGGCGACTTCCGCCTGCTGTCGCCGCGCGCGCTCGCCGCGCTGCGGCAGCTGCGCGAGCGGCACCGGTTCATGAAGGGGCTGTTCGGCTGGGTCGGCTTTCGCCAGGCGGCGATCCCGTACCAGCGCGAGGCGCGGCTGGCCGGAAACAGCAAGTTCAGCTTCTGGCGGCTGTGGAACTTCGCGCTCGAGGGCATCACCAGCTTCTCGACCGCGCCGCTGCGGCTGGCCACCTACCTGGGCGTGCTGACCGCGCTGCTGGCCTTCGTCTATGCCGTGTGGGTCGTGTTCAAGGCGCTGCTGTGGGGCGACGAGGTGGCCGGCTATCCGAGCATGATGGCGGTGATCCTGCTTCTCGGCGGCGTGCAGCTGATGGCGCTTGGCATGATCGGCGAGTACCTCGGGCGGCTGTACGAGGAGTCCAAGCAGCGACCCCTGTACCTGGTCGATAGCTGGCGCCCGGCGTTGCAGGTATGCTCGGAAGGTGTCCAAGGCCGGGGAGAATCCCATGCGTACGGTGAGGCACCTGCTGGAAGCAAAGAACCCTGAGGTTTTCGCGATCGGTCCGGATGTGCCGGTGATCGACGCAGTCCGCCTGATGGCGGAGAAAGGCATCGGAGCGGTGCTGGTGATGCAGGGCGGCCGGCTGGCCGGCATCCTTTCCGAGCGCGACTACGCGCGCAAGGTGGTGCTGCAGGGCCGCGCCTCCTCCAACACGCTGGTGCGCGACATCATGACCGCCGACGTGGTCAGCGTCGGCATCGACGACACCGCCGAACGCTGCATGCAGATCGTCACCGAGAGCCGCATCCGCCACCTGCCGGTGGTCGACCACGACGCGGTGCTGGGCGTGGTGTCGATCGGCGACCTGGTCAAGGCGGTGATCGAGGACCAGCAGCACGAACTGGACCAGCTGCAGCGTTACATCGCGTCCTGATGCCATCTGCTTCAGCCCCTCTCCTGCTTCGCAGGAGAGGGGCTTCAAGGTTTCGACGCGGATCAGGAGCCCTTCTCGCTGCACGCCAGCTCGCGCATGCCGTCCTGCTGCGACAAATGCGCCGCGTCCGCGCCGAGCGTGAAATACAGCGAATCGCCGACGTAGACCTCCGGGTCGCT
>DATCYC010000067.1:0-6138 GCA_036570525.1 Luteimonas sp. | reverse complement strand
GCGGCGATGATCGAGGCGGTGTCGACGCTGGAGACGCCGGTGCCGATCACGGTGAAGTGCCGGCTCGGCGTCGACGACGACCACCGCTACGAGGTGTTCCGCGACTTCGTCGACGAGGTCGCCGGCGCCGGTTGCCGCATGTTCGTTGTGCACGCGCGCAACGCCTGGCTCAAGGGATTGAGCCCGAAGGAGAACCGCGAGGTGCCGCCGCTGCGCTACGACTGGGCGTACGCGCTCAAACGCGAGCGCCCGGAGTTGGCGGTGATCGTCAATGGCGGCATCGCCACGCAGGAAGAAGCCACCGCGCACCTCGACCATGCCGACGGCGCCATGCTCGGCCGCGCCGCGTACCACGATCCCTGGCTGCTGCACCGGCTCGACGCGGCCTGGTTCGGCGGGGAGCTGCGCACGCGCGGCGAGCTGCTGCGCGCGCTGCGGCCGTACGTTGAGGGACAACTGGCGCGAGGAGTCTTCCTCAAGCACATCACCCGCCATCTGCTCGGCCTGTTCCACGGCGAGCGCGGCGGGCGCGCGTTCCGCCAGGTGCTCAGCGAGGGCGCGCACCGGCCGGGCGCCGACTGGTCTCTGGTCGAGGCGGCGCTTGCCGTGACCGAAAACAGGGAGCAGGCTGCCGCATGATCACCCGCGACCCGCGTGGATTCCTCGACTTCGCCCGCGGCTGCGCGCCGGACTTCGGCCCGGCGACCGCCAAGGCCGCATTCCTGGTCTCGCCCGACGGCTTTGCCCGCGCCGACGAGTCGGCCAGCGACAACCGTTACATGGCCGACGCCGCCGGCTTCGACGCGGCGCTGGCCGGCGCGCAGCACCGCGGCCTGCAGGCCGCGCTGTCGCCGGTGCTGCCGACGCTGTGCTTCGCCGGCAACCCGGACGCGCCCGACGGCCTGTTTCCGAACAACGCCTTCGCCACCGTGCCGGGGCGGCTGGTGGTAGGGCGGATGCGCCACCCGGTGCGCCGGCGCGAGGCCGCGCGCGATGACATCCGCGCCTTCTTCCGCGACGTGCTGGGCTATGCCGAAACCGACCTGTCCGGCCAGCCGCATCCCTGCGAGCTGACCGGCGCGCTGGTGATCGACCGCGCCCGCGGCCTGGGCTTCTGCGGCCTGTCCGAGCGCTGCGACGAGGCCGGCGCGCGGCTGATGCACGACGCCTTCGGCCTGCGTGCGACCCTGCTGTTCGACCTGGCGCCGGGCGAATACCACACCAACGTGGTGCTGGCGGTGCTGTCCGGCCGCGCGGCGCTCGTGTGCCCGGGCGGGTTTGCGGACCAGGCGGCGGTGGAAGCCATCGCCGGCCTGTACGCGCCGCACGTGGCGATGCTGTCGCCGGCCGAGCACGCTGCCTTCGCCGGCAACGCCATTTCCGCCTCGCCCGGCACCGCGTGGATGAGCGCCGGCGCCGCGTCCGCGCTGTCGGTGGCCAGCCGCGAGATGCTGGACAATGCCGGCTTCTCGCTGCGCCCGGTGCCGCTGGACGCCGTCGAGGCCGCCGGCGGCTCGCTGCGCTGCTGCGTGGCGGAGATCTACTGAGCCGCCACGGCAACTGAATGCCGAGGCCCGGAAAAACGAAAAGTTAAGACCTGTTCACCGCCCCCTTTCGAGAATCATTGTCCCGCCAGATCACCACAAGCCAAAGCTTTCCGGAGTTCCGCCGACCATGATCATCCGTTTGTCCCGGTTGCACCTGTTCGCCATCGTCGTGCTGGCGCTGGCGGCTACGAGCGCCTGGGCCCAGGACGGACGCGGAAACGGCCGTGGACAGGGCCAGAACCAGGGCCGTGGCCAAAGCGAGCAGGGTGCCCGGGGCAATCGCATCGAACGCATGCGCGACGCGCCCAGGCCCAAGGCGATGGAAGCCCAGCCAAGGCGGCAGGAGCAGCGCCGCCCGCGCCGCGACGACGGCCTGGCCGACTCGGTGCGCAGGATCGAGCGCAGCACCCGCGGCCGGGTGATCAACGCCGAGCGCGTGCAGTCCGACGGACGCAGCATCAATCGCATCAAGGTGATGGACGATCGCGGCCGTATCCGCGTCTACATGGACGACCCGCAGGCGCGGCGCGGCCCGCCTACACGCGGTGACGACAACTGAGCTTCCAAGCTTCCACAACGAACACATCGACCGGGCACGGTTGCCCTCGCACATCATCACACTGGAGTAGCCGATGCGAATTCTCCTCGTCGAAGACGAAGCCCCGTTGCGCGAGACGCTCGCCGCGCGCCTGAAGCGCGAAGGTTTCGCGGTGGACGCCGCCCAGGACGGCGAGGAAGGCCTGTACATGGGGCGCGAGGTGCCGTTCGACGTCGGCATCATCGACCTCGGCCTGCCCAAGATGTCCGGCATGGAGCTGGTCAAGCAGCTGCGCGAGGAAGGCAAGCAGTTCCCGGTGCTGATCCTCACGGCGCGCTCGAGCTGGCAGGACAAGGTCGACGGGCTCAAGCAGGGTGCCGACGATTACCTGGTCAAGCCCTTCCACGTCGAGGAGCTGCTGGCGCGGATCAACGCGCTGGTGCGCCGCGCCGCCGGCTGGAGCAAGCCCACGCTCGAATGCGGCGCGGTGGCGCTCGACCTGGCCGCGCAGACGGTGACCGTCAACGGCGTCAACGTCGACCTGACCAGCTATGAGTACAAGGTGCTCGAGTACCTGATGATGCACGCCGGCGAACTGGTCTCGAAGGCCGACCTCACCGAGCACATCTACCAGCAGGACTTCGACCGCGATTCCAACGTGCTCGAAGTCTTCATCGGCCGCCTGCGCAAGAAGCTCGACCCCGAGGGCACGCTCAAGCCGATCGAAACCGTGCGCGGCCGTGGCTACCGTTTCGCCATCCCGCGCAGCAACGAAGGCTGATCGCACTGCCGCGCCGCGGGCGATCGCGGTGGGGCACAATGGATCCGTTTCCCGCGCCGCCGGGACCGGTTCCGGCGCGCCGGACGACATCCCCGAACCAGAACAGGTCCACACCGCGAGGCGCCGTTGCCTGGACGAGCCGATAAGCAGCACACCGGGCAACGCAGGCCGTTGCTGCCGTGGCGGCCGCGTTCGCTGCAGGCGCGCCAGCTCATGGCCGCGAGCCTGGGCCTGGTCGCCTTCCTCGCGTTGGCCGGCTATGCGCTCGATCGCGCCTTCGTCGACGTCGCCGGGCAGGTGCAGCGCGACCGCCTGAAGGCCTACGCCTACAACTACGTCGGCGCCATCGACTTCTTCCGCAACGGCGACATCTACGTCCCCGAGGTCCCGCCGGACCCGCGCTTCGACCAGCCCGGCAGCGGGCTGTATGCGGTGATCGTCCTGCCCGAGGGACAGCAGTCGTGGCGATCGATGTCCACGCGCGGGCCGCAGCTGCCCGAAGAGGAGATGCTGGTGCCCAACCAGGAGGAATTCCGCGGCCCGCTGCCGATCGTCAAGACCAGCGGCGAGCCGGGCGAGGTGTTCCGCTACGGCATCGGCGCCGCGGCGGTGCAGGACAGCGGCAGGGGCGTCGAGATCGAGCGCCCGTACACCGTCTACGTGATGGAGGACGAAGGCTCGCTTGCGCGCCAGATTCGCGTGTTCCGCACCGCGCTGTGGGGTTATCTCGGCATCGCCGGCGCAGTGTTGCTGCTGCTGCAGACCCTCGTCCTGCGCTGGAGCCTGTGGCCGCTGCGCAACGTGGTCAACGAGCTCAAGCGCGTGCAGCGCGGGCAGGCCATCCGGATGAGCGAGCATCATCCGCGCGAGCTCGAGCCGCTCACCGCCAGCATCAACGCGCTGGTCGAGAGCGAGCGCGAGAACCTCGACCACCAGCGCAACACGATGTCCGACCTGGCGCACAGCCTGAAGACCCCGCTGGCGGTGCTGCGCACGCGCCTGGACAACGACGCCAGCGAGGCCGAGCTGCGCGAGGAAGTCGACATCCAGCTGCGGCGCATGAACGACCTGGTCGGCTACCAGCTCGGCCGCGCCGCATCGGCCGGGCACAAGCTGTTCGCCGCGCCCATCGACATCGAGCCGCACGCCGAGCAGATCGTGCGCGGGCTGGAGAAGATCTACGCCGACAAGGGCGTGATCTGCGAATTCGACATCGACTCGGGCGTGCAGTTCTACGGCGAGCCGGGCGACCTGCAGGAACTGCTCGGCAACCTGCTCGAGAACGCGTTCAAGTGGGCGAAGTCGCGCGTGCTGCTGACCGCCAGGCCCGCCGAGCAGCAGCCCAACCGACGGCCGGGGCTGGTGCTGGCCGTCGACGACGACGGCCCGGGCATTCCCGAGGACCGGATCGCCTACGTCCTGCAGCGCGGCGTACGCGGCGACGAGCGCGTGCAGGGCCACGGCATCGGCCTGTCGATCGTGCAGGACCTGGTGCGCAGCTACCGCGGCGAGTTGAACGTTGGTCCGTCGCAGGAACTTGGCGGTGCCCGCTTCGAGGTCACCCTGCCGCCGGGGCTTTGAAACCGGCAATGCGGAATGGGGAATGGGGAATCGTCAAAGCGTGCGTAGCCCCGACCTACGCCAGCGGCGACGCGCCGTAGAGACGGGCCAGGTGCGCGGCCACCGTCGGCAATGTTGCCTGCAGGAGGCGCGGATCGCTGAAGTGGTACTCGCTGCACACCGCGAAGAATTCCTCCGGCGCCTCGGCCGCGTAGGGGTCGATCGCGGTGTCGCGGCCGCGGTCGACCTCGGCCGCGAAGGCGTCGAACGCGGCCTGGAAATCGCGCGCCCATTCGCGCTGCCATGCGCGCGGCAGCGGCGGGGTGCCGTCGAGCACGCCGTCGAGCGCGTCGAGCTTGTGCGCCATCTCGTGCACCGCCACGCAGAAGCCCGCGTCCGGCTCGTCCAGGTCGGCCTGCACGTCGGCCCACGACAGGATCAGCGGGCCGCTCTCCCAGGACTCGCCGATCAGGTCGTCCTCCCACTCGTGCAGCACGCCGGCGGCGTCGACGTGGCTGCGGTTCACGCGGAAGGCGTCGGGGTAGACGATCAGCTGCGTCCAGCCGTGCAGTCCCTGCTCGCCGAACTCGAGCAGCGGCAGGCAGCACACCGCGGCCAGCAGGGTGCGCGCGGCGGCATCGAGTTCGAGATCGCCCACCGGCGTGATCGCCTTGTCGCGCAGGAAGCGGGCGGCCAGGGCCTGCAGCCTTGCATCGCGATCGGCATCGAGCGCAGCCACCCAGCGCGCGCGTCGGCGCACGTCGTCCCACAGGGCCGGTTCGGGTGGTTGGGGTTCGGTGCCTGCGAACAGGCGTCGGATCAGCGCACGCACGCGCGCACGGAACGTTGCCAAGATCTCAGCGGAACATGCCCGGCAGGAAGCTGTGCCAGCGCGGCGGGCGGATCTCGCCGACATTGTCGCCGCCGTGGCGCACGCCGGGCTGGGCCTTGACCGGCTTGACCGTGTGCGTCGCCGGCTCGGTGCTGGCCGGGCGCACGGCAACGTCGTCGTCCTGCGTTGCCGTATCGTCCGTGCAGCCGCTGTCATGGGCGCTGAGCAGGGGCATGTCGCGCGCAACCAGCGGCAAGCTGGCGCACAACAGCAGCAGGCACAGGGCAAGTCGGATGGACATGGGGGGATCCTTGGCCGGAGCCGCGATCAATGGCGGACTATACCTTGGATGCGGCGGCCCCGCAGATGGTTGCATGCTGCGGCGCAACAGGTGTCGTGCGCGGCGCGGCCGGTGGCTGCAGCCGCGAGACAACGGTGAACGGGGTCGCGGATAATCGCCCGATGCCCGGCATCGAACTTCCAGCATGCCTTCCCGCCCACCATCGGTGGACGAGGAAGACCGACGCCGATGCCGGCTCGTGGCGGCACCGATGAGCGCCGAGCGCGCGCTGCTGCAGCGCTTGATCGCAGGCCCCGTTTCGGGCGACGCGCTGGCGCGCGAGAACGGCGAGACACGCGCCGCGGTGTGGAAGCGGATCGAAAGCCTGCGCGAGGCCGGGGTGGCGATCCAGGCGCAGCCCGGCCGCGGCTACGCGCTGGCGCAGCCGGTGGACCTGCTCGACGCCGATGCCATCGTGATGGCGATGCCGGACAGCGCGCGTGCGCGATTGACCGGCCTGGAAATCGTCTGGTCGATCGATTCCACCAACTCCGAACTGCTGCGCCGCCAGGCCCCGGCCGACGGCGTGGCGGTGCTGCT
>DATCYC010000066.1:0-3035 GCA_036570525.1 Luteimonas sp. | reverse complement strand
CACATCCGGCTCGCTGAACGCCTCCGGCTCATCTTCGGCCGAACCGATCGGGATGCAGCTGCAGAACACGTTCTTGTCGCCGTGCACGTTGTCCACGCGCGCCACCGGCGGCCAGTATTTCTGCTGGCGCAGGGTGGCCAGCGGGAACGCCGCCAGCTCGCGCGGGTAGGACCGCGTCCACTCGCTGGCCGAGACCTGCGCGGCGGTGTGCGGGGCGTTGAGCAACGGGTTGTCCTCGCGGTCGAGCTTGCCTTCCTCCACCGCGCGGATCTCGTCGCGGATCTGGATCATCGCGTCGATGAAGCGGTCGAGCTCGTGCATCGATTCGCTCTCGGTCGGCTCGACCATCAGCGTGCCGGCGACCGGGAACGACAGCGTCGGCGCGTGGAAGCCGAAGTCGATCAGGCGCTTGGCCACGTCCTCGGCGCCGATGCCGGTGGCGTCCTTGAGCGGGCGCAGGTCGAGGATGCACTCGTGCGCGACCAGGCCGTTGCGGCCGGTGTAGAGCGTCGCGTAGTGCGGTTCGAGCCGCCTGGCGATGTAGTTGGCGTTGAGCAGCGCAACCTGGGTGGCGCGGCGCAGGCCGTCGGCGCCCATCAGGGCGATGTACATCCAGCTGATCGGCAGGATGCTCGCGCTGCCGTGGGCGGCGGCGGAGACCATGCCGACCGAAGGAGCCGTGCCCTCACCCTCGTCCGCTGCGCGGACATTTCCCTCTCCCGCAGGCGGGAGAGGGGCGGTACGCGGCAGGAAGGGCGCAAGGTGCGACTTCACCGCGCACGGACCCACGCCGGGGCCGCCGCCGCCGTGCGGGATGCAGAAGGTCTTGTGCAGGTTGAGGTGCGAGACGTCCGAGCCCCACTTGCCGGGCCGGGCGACGCCGACCAGGGCGTTCATGTTGGCGCCGTCGGTGTACACCTGTCCGCCGTGCTTGTGCACGATCTCGCAGATCTCGACCACGTCCTCCTCGAACACGCCGTGCGTGGACGGGTAGGTGATCATGATCGCGGCCAGGCGGTCGGCGTGTTTCGCGGCCTTGGCGCGGATGTCCTCGACGTCGACGTTGCCGTTGGCGTCGCAGCGCGTGACCACCACGGTCATGCCGCACATCTGCGCCGAAGCCGGGTTGGTGCCGTGCGCGGACTCGGGGATCAGGCACACGTCGCGGTGGCCTTCGCCGCGCGAGCGATGGTACGCGCGGATCGCCAGCAGGCCGGCGAACTCGCCCTGTGCGCCGGAGTTGGGCTGGAAGCTGACCGCGTCGTAGCCGGTGATCTCGGCCAGCATCTTCTCCAGGCCGTCGATCAGCACCTTGTAGCCTTCGGCCTGGTCGACCGGCGCCAGCGGGTGGATCTCGGCGAACTCCGGCCAGGTGATCGGGATCATCTCGGCCGTGGCGTTGAGTTTCATGGTGCACGAGCCCAGCGGGATCATCGTGCGGTCCATCGCCAGGTCCTTGTCGGCCAGCGTGCGCAGGTAGCGCAGCAGTTCGTGCTCGCTGTGGTGGGTGTTGAACACCGGGTGCTGCATGAAGCGCGAGGTGCGCAGCAGGGCGCCGGGAAGGGCGTCGGCGGTGCCGGCGTCGAGCGCGTCGATGTCGTCGACGGTGGCGTCGAACAGCTGTGCCAGCGCGACCACGTCGTCGCGGGTGGTGGTCTCGTCCAGGCTGATGCCGACCGAAGTGTCGTCGATGCGGCGCAGGTTGATGCCGGCCTCCGCGGCCCTGGCGTGGATTGCGGCCGCGTCCACGCCGGTGACGTGCAGCGTGTCGAAGAAATCACCGCCGACCTCGACGCCGCGCTTGCGCAGCGCCGCGGCCAGGATCGCCGCCAGCCGGTGGGTGCGGCGCGCGATGCGCACCAGGCCGTCGGGGCCGTGGTAGACGGCGTACATCGCCGCCATTACCGCCAGCAGCACCTGCGCGGTGCAGATGTTGGAGGTCGCCTTCTCGCGGCGGATGTGCTGCTCGCGGGTCTGCAGGGTCAGGCGGTAGGCGGGGTTGCCTTCGGCGTCGACCGACACACCGATCAGGCGGCCGGGCATCGAGCGCTTGTAGGCGTCGCGGCAGGACATGAAGGCCGCGTGCGGGCCGCCGAACCCGAACGGCACGCCGAAGCGCTGGGTATTGCCGACCACGATGTCCGCGCCCCATTCGCCGGGCGCGGCGATCAGCGTGAGCGCGAGCAGGTCGGTGGCCACCGCGACCAGTCCGCCACGCGCGTGCACGGCCTCGGCCAGCGCGCGGTAGTCGTTGATGCGGCCGAAGGTGTCCGGGTACTGCAGCAGCACGCCGTAGCTTTCGACGCTGGCCGCGTCGGCGTCGTCGCCGACGTGCAGCTCGATGCCCAGCCCGCCGGCGCGCGTGCGCAGCACTTCCAGCGTCTGCGGGTGCATGTTGTTCGAGACGAAGAACACGTTGGACTTCGATCGCGACGAGCGCTTGGCCAGGGTCATCGCCTCGGCCGCGGCGGTGGCTTCGTCGAGCAGCGAGGCGTTGGCGATTTCCATGCCCGTGAGGTCGGCGACCATGGTCTGGAAGTTGATCAGCGCCTCCATGCGGCCCTGCGAAATCTCGGCCTGGTAGGGCGTGTAGGCCGTGTACCAGGCGGGGTTTTCGAGGATGTTGCGCAGGATGACGTTGGGCACGTGGGTGCCGTAATAGCCCTGGCCGATGAAGCTGCGGAAGACCTGGTTGCGGTCGGCGATGGCGCGGATTTTCGCCAGTGCGTCGACTTCGGTCATCGAATCGGGCAGGGCGAGGGCGTCCTTCGAACGGATCGAGCCGGGGACGATGGCGTCGGTCATCGCATCCAGCGAGTCGTGGCCGACGACGCGCAGCATCTGCGCGATCTCGGCGTCGTTGGGGCCGATGTGGCGTTCGACGAAGGCTTCGTGGTGTTCGAGGTCGCGCAGGGAGGGCGTCTTGGGCATGGTGGGGCGTCCATAGGTGGCCTGCAGGCCGGGCCTGCAATGGCGTGCGTGCGAACCCGCACGATGGGCGCCCCTCTGTCCTTTTGCCTGAGAGTTTGGAAGCG